>JBAYAO010000022.1:0-17154 GCA_041669745.1 Candidatus Methanomethylophilaceae archaeon
AATTCGGCGTAGCTGTACTGCTTTAGCACCGGCCTCTTGCTGCTGGTTACACTGTAATCGACCATATTGGCAAATAGCTCATCGTCTGATACCGCCGTACGCTTGATTATGTCGGCATTCAGCACAGGTATGGGGATCCCCACACCTATTGCAAGAGATATCCCATACCCGTGTATGTCCAGGCCCCTGACGAAATCATGGGTCATCTTTTTCATATCACCTATGAGGGCGAGTGTTCTCGATCCTGCCACCGGAACGCCGTTCCTTTCCGATGATGCGGTATTGAACTGGGTGCCCTGCCATGCCACATATCCCTCCCCTCCTCCGAGGAAGATGTGCGTACCTATGCCTATTGTATCAAGGTGCGGATCGTTCAGCAGAGGGGACAGCTGCCCTGCGGAGCTGTATGTGGCGTTTTTCATTCTGGGAAGAAGTTTTCCCATGTATGTGTGAAGCGTCCTCTCAGATGTATTTGTGGCAACCGAATAATTCTGATAAGCATTGCGCGGATCGTAAAGATAGGCCTCATTGATCGTATCCAGGGATATGTGCGTGTCTATACTCTTTCTGACGTAACAGTCGGTACCAGACCCCCACGCCTTCAGATGTATCTTTTTTCCTGCGACCAGATCCTCTATGACATGTGCGCCTCCATATCCTTTCTCTGAGTTCTCGGTCATCTGCGTGGCACCTATATATGTGTCCACTGCCGCCAGACCGCCGTATGCCTGAACGTCATTCAGGAATATGCTCGTCATCCTTATCGGCGGATCAGAATGACCGAAATTTAGAAACGCACCCGAGGAACACATGGCACCGAAAGTTCCAGTAGTCACCACATCGACCTCTTCGGCCGCTTTCTCCGCGCCTTTGTCTCTGACGAGGTCTATCACTTCTTCGGCGGTGTACACCACTGCCTTTCCGTGACTGATCTTCTCATTTATTTCCTCGTATGTCTTTGCCATGATATAACCTTCAGATGAGTTTCTTCGCTTTGGCGAGTTCCGCATTCAGTACGGAACCGCCTGCACCGCCCCTTATGGTGTTGTGCGAAAGTGCGAACATCTTGTAGTACTCGTCCTTCTTCCTGACCCTTCCTACGGTAACGGCCATTCCCTTGGACCTTCCCACTCCTCCCGCGAACACGTCGAACGCGGGTTGAGGTCTGTTCTGCTCCGCTCTTACTATTATCGGGAATTCCGGTGCAGAAGGAAGTTTTAGCTTTTGTGGTTCGCCTTCGAAATCAGCCAGAATCCTTACGACGTCTTCTACGGCCGGTTCATCTTCCATCTTGATGACCAGTGATTCTAGATGACCGTCTACCACTGGCACTCTGGCACAGTTCGCATACACATTGAACTTCGCGAATCTGAACTCCTTGTTCTCGTACTTTCCGAGCATCTTCGCAAGTTCGATTTCCATCTTCTCTTCCTCGCCGCCTATGTACGGAATAACGTTTCCCACGGCATCTAGCGACGGAACACCCGGATACCCTGCACCGGAAAGTGCCTGATACGTGGAGACGAAGATGTCCTTTAGACCGTAAGCGCTGTTCATCGCCGCCAAAGGTGCAGCGATACCCGTGGACGAACAGTTCGCGTTCGTTATTATGAAACCCCCGTTATCGTAGGTCGGCTGATCCATTATGGAGTATATGTGATCCGAATTGACTTCCGGAATCAGTATCGAAACGTTCTTGTCCATTCTGTGTGAGCCCGCGTTTGTGAATACGCCCACGCCCTTACCGGCCAGTTCCGTCTCTGTCGGACCTGCAAGATCGGATGGTATACCACTGAAAGCGATCCTTGCATTCTTTGCGATCTTGGAAACATCCAGAGTCTCGACCCTCCTCTCAAGAGTCTCCTCTTTAAAGACGTAATCTCTAACCTTCAAAACGTCACACAATTTCTTACCTTCGGACCTTTCAGACGCATAAAGCCCTTCCACCTCGAAATAGGGATGGTCCTCCAACATCTCTATGAATCTCTGTCCGATCATTCCGGTCGCGCCCAGAACAGCGACTTTTATCTTACCCATTGTTGCCTCTCCGCAAACTGTATGAGCGGTCGTTACACAGTAGATATCTTAAATGTATCCTGTCAATAATATTCGTTTAAGAATATAATTAGGTGAAAATAATACTCTGAAGACTTATTCAAAGATGTGCATCTGCCTTACTTTGGAAATGTGCAGTATCACTTCGGCTACCTGCCTGGCTTCTTCTTCCGATAGGCTGACTTCCTCGCAAAGCTCATGATACCTGTCAATCACCTCGCGTTCTTTCGCCTCATCCCATTTGTTCTGTCCCGTTTCCTTCTTGACTTTAGCAAGCTCATCAGCGATCTCCAAACGTGTCGCTATCAATTCAACGATCTGCTGATCGATGTCCCCGATCATATCCCTGAGCTCTTTCGCATTGGTCATATGTCCTACCAGCCGGTGAATACCGTTCAATATATATTATTTGAACGCATGCGTTCGGGTTTAAATATAATCCGCATAATATACTTCTATGTTCTCGAACGAGAAATCCGACTTCGCGGTCCCCGTGATAGGTTCTTTGCTTCTAGCAATGACATTGTTCATATACGGACTCTACTCCATCAACTACAAGTACGATTTTCTTACGTCGTCCTATTCGATATTGACGGTATTGTTCGTCTTCAGTATACTTCTGACGTTCTTCGCCGTCGCATCGCTTTGGAAAGCATATATGATCGAAGGAATGACGTTTCTTCTGGTCGGTGCGATCTCCCTTTGTACAGGCGTACTTGGATTTCAAAATATCAGGGATGACATCATCATCCTGATCGTTGTGATTCTCGCAATCGTAGTGGCATTCATGTCCTATAGGGCCGGAGATATCATCACACTCTCCATTAATGTCCTGGTGGCCATTGCATCCGTCGGAATGCTTTCCTCGATAGATTATGACTACGTCGTGGTCTTCGGTATCCTGACATTGATAGCTGGAATTATCGCACTGTATGCATCCGTGGACGATTGGATGCTTGTCCAGGACGTGGCATCGGAGTATGCGGACGACCTGTATGGTGACGAATGCATCTGCGACGACGAAGAGTGCTGCTGCAACGGCAAAGAAGAACAATAAATCTCATATGGGGGTTAATACCCCCCATCCTTTTGCACAATTCTGTACTTCGATAACCATAATTATGTAGGTGCTGTTCAATATCCATTCATGGAAAGGACAATATCTGCTTTCAAGGGATACCCCTCACAGGAGGCGATAGCCACGATGATGCTCAGGTTGGGCATCTGTGTGAAGAACGGCTCCGCATATTGCGGCGATATCGAACTTTCCGATTCCGCTCTCGGTCGTGCCGCGGGCGTTGATCGCAGGGTTGCAAGGGCAACCATAGACAAGATATGCAGGACCCCTTCCCTTTTGGCGGTATTTTCAAAGATGAGGTCCATGTCCCTACTCTCGGATGTTGCACCGGAGATCGGTTGTACAACCCTTGAGATAATACCCACGGACGCGCACATGCCTGGAATACTGGCCGATGTCACTGCAACGATATTCAGCGCGGGCGTGTCGGTCAGACAGGCGGTGGTGAATGATCCTGGCCTTCAGAAGAACGCCCACCTGATAATCGTCATCGACGGCCAACTGCCTCCCGAATATCTGCCCAGGCTCAAGCTCTGCCGCGGTGTCAGTAGCATCACGATAAGATGACTCTCTGACCCCCTCTTCATACATCAGCGGATTCCTTGATACGGGTCCCCTTTGCGTCCTACATTCTCAGAAGTGGTATTCCTTCATACTGCGGACACTCAGTCCCTTTCCCTTGGCGACCTCTATTGCACCGACCGCCATGTTCGCACCGTTCGCGGTCGTGATAAATGGTATCTCCAGTTCCACCGCCAAACGGCGCATCATATATCCATCCCTTCTGGCACCAGACTTCATAGATGGTGTGTTGATGACCATTTTGATCTTGTGCTCCCTCATAAGTCCAATGGCATTGAGACTCTGTTTTTCCGAAACCTTGAACACGGTCGTTGTGGGAACCCCGTTCTCCCTGAGGAACGTAGATGTTCCCTTTGTTGCGTATATAGTGAACCCCATGTCGATCAGTTTCCTCGCGGAATCCAGTATATGGGGCTTGTCGTTGTCGTTGACTGTTATGTAGACGCCTCCTTCGGTCGGAAGGATATTGCCTGCGGCTGTGAGAGCTTTGTAACATGCGGTATAAAAATCGTCGTCGATACCCATGACCTCTCCGGTGGATTTCATCTCCGGAGTGAGGATTGAATCCACGCCTACAAGTTTCAGGAACGGGAATACGGACGCCTTGGTCGCATAATGGTCTATTGGCACATATGGCTTCAGGAATCCAAGTTCTCTGAGCGTCTTTCCGAGCATTATCTGCGTTCCGATCTTCGCAAGAGGAACGCCTGTGGCCTTGGAGATGAAAGGCACGGTGCGTGACGACCTTGGGTTCGCCTCTATCATGTATATCTCGTTATCTTTGACCGCAAGCTGCAGATTCATAAGGCCTTTGATCCGAAGCGCCAATGCAACTTTCCTCGAGACATCTATGATGCCGTCGATGATCTCGGGCTTCAAACTGAACGGAGGGAGCACCATCGTCGCATCTCCGGAATGTACACCGGCGTACTCTATGTGTTCCATTATGCCACCTATGTAGACATCCTCTCCGTCTGAAACGATATCGACATCTATCTCGATGGCCTCCGTTAGATATTTGTCTATCAGGATCGGATGATTACTGGAGACCTTGACTGCCGTCGCGACATACGTCTCCAACTCCTCCGTCGAATATACAATCTCCATCGCACGTCCTCCGAGAACGTACGATGGCCTCACCAGGACCGGATATCCGATCCTTTCGGCGATCTCTTTCGCTTCTTCGAAGGAGTATCCGGTACCCGATCTCGGCTGTTTGATATTCAGCTCATCCATCAGCTTGGAGAACCTTCTACGATCCTCGGCGACATCCATCATGTCGGGACTGGTCCCTAGGATTTTGGTTCTGGTACCCTTCAATGCCTTTTCCAGATCGACCGCGAGATTGACGCTGGTCTGACCCCCGTACTGAACGATTACCCCGAATGCGTCCTCATTCTCCACAACATTGAGAACATCCTCCAACGTCAAAGGTTCGAAGTAAAGCCTGTCGGATATATCAAAATCGGTCGAGACCGTTTCCGGATTGTTGTTGATTATGACTGCATCGACACCTTCATTCTGCAGGGCCATCACACCATGTACGCAGCAGTAATCAAACTCGATCCCCTGTCCGATCCTTATTGGCCCACTGCCTATGATAACGACGTTCTTTTTGCCCTCATCACGTTCCACCTCGGACGAATTACCGTATGTCGAGTAGAAATACGGTGTCTGAGCAGAGAACTCCGCCGCACAAGTATCCACCATCTTGTAAACCGGAACTATGCCGTTCTTCTTCCTCATCGAACGTATCTCGAATTCATCCGATGATACCAACCCGGCGACGGTGGAGTCCGTGAATCCCATGTATTTCGCTTCCTTCAGAAGCTTTGGTGTCATAGGACCCGTTCTGAGCCTGTCCTCCATATCGACGATGTTCTTGATCTTCAGTGTGAAGAACTTGTCCCACTGGGAGAGTTTCGCCACCTCGTCTGATGACATCCCTCTTCTGAGTGCCTCCGCGATCACGAATATGCGTCTGTCCGTGGCATGCACCAATTCGTCGATCATCTCCTCCTCGGGGATGTCGAGTCTGTCAAGGTGCTGCACACCTATCTCCAGTGACCTTACGCCTTTGAGGATCGCCTCTTCGAAGGTACGCCCGATGGACATTATCTCACCTGTACTCTTCATCTGGGTCCCAAGGTGCCTATCCACCGTACGGAATTTATCAAACGGCCATCTCGGTATCTTCACTACCACATAGTCTATCGCGGGTTCGAATGCAGCATAGGTGTTCCCTGTGATCTTGTTCGGAATCTGGTCAAGTGTGTACCCGACGGCGATCTTCGCCGATATGCGGGCTATGGGATAACCGGTGGCCTTGGATGCAAGCGCAGATGATCTGGATACACGTGGATTGACCTCGATCAAACGATAATCCCCGTTTTCCGGGTTGAATGCGAATTGGACATTGCATCCGCCCTCTATGCCGAGTGCGCGTATGACCTTTATTGAAGCCGTCCTAAGGCGCTGGTGGTCACGATCAGAGAGTGTTAGGCAGGGTGCGCACACTATGCTCTCACCGGTATGTATGCCCATGGCGTCCAGATTCTCCATGTTACACACTATGACGCAATTGTCGTCACCATCCCTCATGACCTCGTACTCGTACTCTTTCCAGCCGAGCACACTCTCCTCTATCAGCACTTGGTGTATGCGTGAGTATGCAAGGCCTCTCGCACATATCTCTTCCAATTCCTGTTCATCGTACGCAATGCCACCGCCAGTGCCGCCCAGGGTATATGCCGGACGGACAAGAACAGGATAATTACCGATGACCTTCACCGCATCCTTCGCCTCTTGCAGTGTATGGACACTCCTGCTTATCGGTACCGGCTCTCCAATCCTCTCCATGGTTTCCTTGAAAAGCTCACGGTCCTCGGACATCGCGATTGCATCGGGCTGTGTACCAAGAAGTGTGACGCCCAACCTCTTCAGCTCACCACTCTCGGCAAGTTCCGAACAGATATTGAGGGCAGTCTGCCCCCCCATGCCCGCAAGGATGCCGTCTACACCCTCCTTTTCGATGATCTTTGCAATGATCGACGCCCGCAGAGGCTCGATATAGACGCTGTCCGCCATATCGAGGTCCGTCTGTATCGTCGCCGGATTCGAGTTGACGAGAACCGTCCTGTACCCTTCCTCCTTGATGGACTTGCAGGCCTGTGAACCTGAGAAATCGAACTCGGCGGCCTGCCCTATCACTATCGGACCGGATCCTATCACCATGAGTTTTTTGTATTCCCGCTTCATCTTCCGGCCTCCATGTTCTTTCCGAACCTATCGAAGAGGAACATCGTATCCCAGGGACCGGGCGATGCTTCCGGATGATACTGCGCCGTGAAAATGGGAAGGTCCTCGTGCACCAGACCTTCCACCGTGTTGTCGTTTATATTTACCTGATTGACCACAAGCCCCGTGCCGTCCAGACTATCAGCGTCTACGGCGTATCCGTGGTTCTGGGAGGTTATGTAGACTCTCCCCTCGAACCTGACGGGCTGATTGGACCCCCTGTGCCCGAATTTCAATTTGTATGTTTTTCCGCCGAGACCGAGCGCCACCATCTGACTCCCGTAGCATATGCCCATGAGGGGCATCTTGGACGCGAGATCGTCCACTGTTCTCGCTGTCGTCTTGAGCATCGCCGGATGAGCCGGGTCTCCCGGTCCGTTGCTGATGAGCACTCCGTCAACGCCGGCATCAACGATCTCTCCCGCGGACGTGTCGTAAGGGAAAATGATGACGTTGAATCTCGAATTGAGATTTCTTATGATACTCGCCTTCGCACCGCAGTCGATAACACCTACCGTGAGATCCTTCTTGTTGTCATATCTGGTGACCTTTCTAGGAGAGACCTCTGCGACAAGATTGCTCTCAGAAGGTGCCGGCATCTTCCTGAGCGTTCCGATCATGCCATCCACCTCGTTCTCGTCCTTCACGATCGCTCCCTTGAGGGTTCCCGAACTGCGTATCCTTATGACCAGTTCCCTTGTGTCGATACCGGAGATGGCTGGAATCTTATGATCCTTCAGGAACCTGTCTATGGTCGCTCCGCCGTACATCGAAGAGGGCTCTTTGCAATATTCCCTGACCACGACCCCCCTGACATGAACGGCATCCGATTGATTGAAAGCATCGTTCATACCGTAATTGCCGACAAGCGGGTAGGTGAAAATAAGCAACTGTCCAAGAAAAGAAGGGTCCGTCAGACCTTCCTGATATCCGCCCATGCCCGTAGTGAAAACGACCTCTCCGACTGAGGAGCCTTCATATCCGAAAGCCTCTCCTTCGAGAACCGTCCCGTCCTCGAGAACCAGGAAATTAACTGCCATCGGAAAGTTATCACAATCACGTACCGTATATAATAACTCCCTTATGTAGATGACAGCCTGACGACCCAGTTGTCCAATGACAGACAAAATATCCAAGATTGAACGAAAGAACAAAATGGGCTTACACCATAGTCCCTTCAGATGCGTGTTCTCGAACAGAATCGGACCCCTGACGGAATAATCGTGCAGATAGAAACAGATGATGACATTTGGCACCTGTTCAACGTGATAGAGACGTCTGATCTTGTTACCGCATCCACGACACGCAGAGAGGAGAGAATTGCAGATAAGATCAGGGCGGAGAGGGCGGAGAAGAGGAGGATGACCCTCGGCATCAGGGTGGAGAAGATAGAATTCTCGGATTCTGACCTTCGCCTTAAAATACTCGGAGTGATAGAGAACGGCCCGCAGGACATCGGTCAACACCACACGCTCATCATAGAAGTGGGTGACAGACTGACGATCCAGAAGACAAGATGGAAGAGAACGCAGTTGGAAAGACTCGAGCGTGCCGTCAAGGACACGGCAAAACCGAGGATCGTGTTCGTTTCCCTGGATCAGGACGAGGCGACCATAGCCGTGATGAGACAATACGGTCTGAAAGAGATCGCCAACATTCGTTCCATGAGGTCTGGGAAACAGTACGTGGAGAAGGAAAACGGTAACGACTACCACGGGGAGATCATCGAGAAATTGAAACCGCTGGTCGAAGAGGATATGCCGCTTGTACTGCTCGGACCCGGTTTTGAAAAAGAATTGCTCGCAGACTCTGTGAAACAGAAAGACGCAGCATTGTCCTCGAATGCATACGTCTATCATACAGGACAGTCGGGGATGCAGGGCATAAACGAACTCATGAAGAAGGGCATAGGCACGGATGTCCTGAGAAAATCAAGGGTAGGGATCGAGATGGAGGCCGTGGAGAATCTCATGGAAGAGATCGGGAAAGACGGCCTTGCAACATACGGGACCGTAGAGGTCGGCAATGCCGCAGCCGCCGGTGCGGTCAGAACTCTTCTCATACTTGATTCCAAACTTAGGGACGGCGATTACGACAGGATGGTCAGGGATACAGAGTCACAGAAGGGCAATGTAGTGGTGGTCTCAGAACAACATGATGCAGGTAAGGAACTGGGTGCTCTGGGCGGTTTTGCCGCGTTACTGCGGTACAAGATTCCGTAGGTCGCCTCTGATTATTCTTCAGATGTTGTTATGCCGTCGCGCATTATACAAATGTTTTTTAAGTGAATATCCTTAATCCATCCCGCTCAGCGGTGGCTTCCTGGTCATAAGACGACCTGCTGCTGAACTTGAGGAGTGAGAAATGAAAAGCAAAGGAGATGTCCTTGGGATACTCGACCGTAACGTAGCGATCTGCGATACCACCCTCAGGGATGGAGAACAGACGGCGGGTATCGTATTCGCCAACATCGAGAAGTACAAGATAGCACAGATGTTGGACGATGCCGGCGTACCGCAGATCGAATGCGGCATTCCAATAATGGGCGGTGACGAAAAGGCGGCCGTCAAACACATCGCACACATGGGACTCAATGCATCCGTACTCGGATGGAATAGAGCGACGATCGCAGACGTGGACTCGAGTCTCGACTGTGACGTCGATTCAGTTGCCATCTCCATGTCATCCTCGGACATCCACATCGAAAACAAACTCAGAAAGACCCGCCAATGGGTCCTGGAGCAGATCTCGGCATCCGTTCAACACGCAGCTGACCACGGGATGTACATATCGTGTAACGCAGAAGATGCGTCCCGTGCCGACCTAATGTTCCTGATAGACTTTGCCAAAACGGCAAAAGAAGCCGGTGCAAACCGCATAAGGTATTGTGACACCATCGGAAGAGAGGATCCGTTCACAGCATATGAGAGGATAAAAACGATCATTAAGGTCGTGGGCATCGATGTGGAAATGCACACCCACAACGATTTCGGAATGGCTAACGCCAATTCTGTCGCAGGAGTCAAGGCAGGTGCAAAATTCGTCAGCACTACTGTAATGGGTATCGGAGAGAGATCCGGGAACGCTGCCCTCGAAGAGGTGGTCATGACCTGTCGCCACATCC
Organism: Candidatus Methanomethylophilaceae archaeon; assembly: GCA_041669745.1. Taxonomy (GTDB): domain Archaea; phylum Thermoplasmatota; class Thermoplasmata; order Methanomassiliicoccales; family Methanomethylophilaceae; genus JBAZDV01. The sequence continues at coordinate 10,137 of JBAYAO010000022.1, forward strand.
TGAATCTGGAGACCGGTGTCGACACCAGAAAACTGAGACCGCTTGCAGAATTCGTTTCAAAGGCCGCAAACCGTCCGATCGAAAAAGCGAAACCTTTCCTCGGAGAGAACTGCTTCGCACACGAAGCCGGCATACACGCGGATGGCATCATCAAGAATGCCATGAATTATGAACCGTACGACCCGGAGGAGGTCGGACTCACCCGGAGCATCGTCATAGGGAAGCACTCCGGTTCCAAGACCATTATGACGGATCTTGCAGCGAAGGGCGTCGAACTCTCGCATGAAGATGCTGAAAAACTTCTGGTACTGGTCAGAAGGGCCTCAATAAACGTTCACAGGAGTCTGTCCTCGGATGAACTGCTGTACCTGTACCGCGATATGATCGACAATGTAGACACTTTCGACGACAAGGTCTGAGCGAATGAGATCCGAGACCCGCGAGGGATACACTGACTCTGACTCACGCCGGTCATCCTGTCGGACCAGAGACGATTGGATGGGGCCCGGTTCATGGTTTGAATACAGTATGACCGAAGAACGGTCTGACCTTCCCGACGACAAGGTCTGGAACGAAAAATACGTTGTGACATCCGTTGAAGACGAAAGGATCGTGTTCGACCATTACGAGAACGGGAAAAAGCTAGAACAGGTCATCGGCAACAGAGACTGCGCCAATGGCATCATAGGAATGAACGGTCTCCACAAGGTCGGTAACGAAGAGCTGGACACCTCTTTCGGAAAGGTCTCCGTCTGCGTATACAGATCGGACCGTTGCGGCGGCGGAACGGAGATTTTCATCGACTCGCAGGGCATGATGTACAAAAGCATAGAGAGTCAACTCTGGTCGATGGGCATAAGACATTCGGTAACGAGGAAACTTGTGAATAGAGGATAGATCGCTTCTAGGCAGCAGAATCCTCGACATTGACCTTCTTCCTCTGCCTGCCCCCTGTCTTCTTGATCTTCCCCTGCGCGATGGCCCATTCGTAGTTTTTGATCTCAGCAGATGATATCAGGACCTTGTCCCCCTTGGAGAATTTTCTTCCTGTCGCCCAGTTCGTGAATGCGGATATCACACGGTATTCGTCTGCATCCATCACTATCTCCGTGGTGTTGACACGACCCCTCATCTCTGAATACGTTCCCGCGAACACTGTGATGCTGCCATCCTTCACCTCGATGACTTTGTTGCAGACGGTGTCCAGGAAATACCTGTCATGCGTGACGGTTATTATCGTCCCATCATACTCGGTCAGCGCCTCTTCCACAGCATGACGTGCCGGAATGTCCAGATAATTCGTCGGCTCGTCGAGTATTAGGAGATTAGTCTCCTGCAGCAGCATCAGAGTCAGTGCGACCCTGGCCCTCTCTCCGCCCGAAAGGGTCCTCATCGGCCTATCGACCTGATTTCCGGTCAACAACATCCTGGCCAGAAGATTCCTCGCCTCGGCGCGCCTGTCCTTTCCTATTATCTGGAGGATCTGCTCCTCTGCGGTAAGATCCAATGTCAGACTCTCGTGATGCTGTGCGAAGTATCCTATCTTCGCCCCGGGCGCAATCCATAGCTCGCCATCGCTTGGGATCTCCTTCAGCAATGCCTTGATGAGTGTGCTCTTACCTTCGCCGTTCGCTCCGAATATCCCTATCTTCTCCCCTTTGTGTACATCCAGATCTATCCCCGAGAGTATCCTTTTCCCGCCCAGCTCAACGGACAGGCCCTTTGTGACGATCATGTTCTTTCCGGACTTCGGTGCGGCCTGTATCTTCACGGTGATCTCCTTCGCTTTGTCGGGCGCCTCCTTTTTGTCCATACGATCGATCATCTTCTGTCGGGTCTTATGTGCCGTAAGGAACCATTGATCGTTGTGCAGCTGTTCGGCTATCTCCTCCTGCTTCCTTTTCTGGCTGACGTATTTCCTGTATTCTTTTTCAAGACGCTCCAGCTCCATCATCTTCTTCGTGATGAACGTCGAATAATTTCCCTTGTACTCCGTGGTCCTACCATGGGATATCTCAGAGACACGTGTGACAACCTTATCGAGGAAATATCGGTCGTGACTTATCACCACTATTGCACAGTGTGAGTCGAGGATGTAATCCTCCAACCATTCGACCGTTTCGATATCCAGATGACTTGTCGGCTCATCCATGAAGAGGAGATCGCACCCCTCGGCCTGTATAAGTGCACGCGACAGCATGACCTTGGTCCTCTCGCCTCCGCTGAGTGAATCCATCGTCCTGTCCATCACATCGACGGAAAGCCCGACCTTCTTCAGTGTGGCTATCTGCTTCCCTTCGTTGTCTGTACCGGACCTTGCCACCTCCTTCTCGAGTTCGGCATACCTGGTCGTTATGGCATTCCAGTCGAGATCACCGCCCGCGGCCATCTTCTTATCGAGCTCGCGCATCATCTCACGGACCTGCTCGATCCGACCGTAGGGGCGCCCCAGAACATCCCTGACGGTGAAGTCCGACGATGCCTCCGCGAACTGCGGGAGATAGCCTATGCGCTCCGTATTCCTGATGATATCGCCGGTATCGCACTTCTCGTCACCGAGTAGGATCTTCATAAAGGTGCTTTTTCCTGCACCATTGACACCGATGAGCCCTATCGTGTCCCCCTCGTTTATCTGCATGTCGGCCTTCGTCAGCACCTTGAGGGGACCGAACGCTTTAGTCAATGATTCTGCTCTGAGCAACATCTTTACACCGTATACCGAAGAAATGGATCGTTCCGAATACCGTCTGATCCTCAGCTCTATGCCGCCTTCACGGCGGCATCGACATATTCCTGCCAAACCGATTTCAGATCCGGTCTTTGAACGGTCTCCATCACATAGTCGGCGAATTCATTGCCAGTGGCACCGGTATCCCTTCCAGTCATGACCAGCTTCTTTTCGAACTGTGTGCAGATATCGAGCGCCATCTCCAGTTTTCTGCCCTTTTCCACCTCGCCTATATGATTCATCATCATGGCGACGGCTTTGATCATACTGCAGGGGTCCGCATATTGTGCCCTTCCTTCCGTCACCATTCTGGGCGCGGACCCGTGAATGGCCTCGAACATGGCGTATCTCTTTCCGAGATTCGCCGATCCGGCGGTGCCGACACCTCCCTGGATCTGCGCTGCCTCGTCGGTGATTATATCACCGTAAAGGTTAGGCAGAACGAATACCTTGAAATTGCTTCTGCGGGCCGGATCTATCAACTTAGCAGTCGCTATATCGATGAACCAATCGTCCCACTTCACATCAGGGTAGTCCCTGGCGACCTCCTCTGCAATCGACAGGAATCTCCCATCAGTGGTCTTTATTATATTGGCCTTCGTGACCAGCGACACATAGTTCACACCGGTCTTCTTCGCATAATCGAATCCCAGTCTGATTATCCTCTCGGTCCCCTGTCTGGTAGCGACGCAGAAGTCCATAGCAAGGTCCTCGGTGACGTTGATACCGTCACTCCCCAGGGCATAACTCCCCTCCGTGTTCTCCCTGAAGAATATCCAGTCTATGCCAAGTTCGGGAACGCTCACGGGTCTGACATTGGCAAAGAGATCGAGTTCCTTTCTCATAGCCACATTCGCACTCTCGATGTTTGGCCATGGGTCCCCTTTCTTAGGAGTGGTCGTCGGTCCCTTAAGTATGACATGGCACTCTTTCAACTCGGCCAATGTGTCTTCCGGAATGGCCTTCATCACCTCGACACGTCTTTCAATCGTCAGACCGTCGATCTGTCTTATCTCCACCTTCCCCGCCTTTATCTTATCGGCAAGAAGGAATTCCATCACTTTTTGCGCAGATGCACAGATATACGGACCTATGCCGTCACCGCCGCAAACACCGATGATCAACTTATCCAATTTCGAATAATCGGTCCAATCCCCCTCTCTTTTGAGAACTTCGACCCTGCTGAGCTGCCTTCTCAAAAGGCCTCCAAACCGTTCTTGGGCCTCCCTGATCGCCTGTTCGTCCACCATTCGATTACCTGCTCGGGTATTCGCGTGAGCGTAATAAAGATGATGGTACGTATCACAGCTTGAATCCGCCGATCGTCATTTCACTGTTTTCGATCAGATCCGTCATCTGTTTCACGATGGCATCGAGGTTGTATGCAGGTATGCGGAAAAGCGTGCAGAACACCTCCAGTTCTACCCTCAGCTCCTCCCTGTACCCGTCATGCTCTCCGTTGTGATACCTCGAGATGAAGTTACCGATGCATCCCAACAACGCCAGAAAATTGGTCCTCGCCGTCGCAGGATCCGTCTTGACGCCGTACTTCTCAAAATAGACCGAGGTCCAATCGACGGTCCTGTCCACCAGGTCGTTGGTTATCTTCCACGACGAATGCGCAGTGTAAAGAAGTTCTGCGCTGCGCTCACTCTTGTTGGCCACATAAAGTTCTATCGCCAATGGGAAAGCAAGGATCACGACCAGATCGTCATTATCCTCCAGGAGCTTCCTGGACTGCTCCATCGTACTGTCGTATGCCCGCATGATTATCGTCTCGAAGATCTCTTCTTTGTTCTCGAATGTGTTGTAGAGACTGCCGTTGAGGATTCCCGCCCTCTGAATTATCTGCCTGGTCGTAGTCTTCGTATACCCGTTCTCCCTGAACAGCTCGGTTGAGACCTGGATTATCCTCTCCCTCGATCCCCGCTTACGTTCCGTCATATCTTTTTTCTGACGTCTGGGATTCAAATCGATGAGATTCTTTAACGATGATGTCATTTTCGATCGGTACCACATGCTTCAAACTATTTGAATATGCTCAAAAATACCAATGACGAGAGGTCGATACAAGATAAAGATATTCTTGGACCATTATCGTTCAACGTAGTTATTTTGAGCGTGTTCAGTAGTAATAAATACTCCGTGCGAAGTACGATAAGGGGGAGAAAAGATGTTCGATAAGCTAGCTGACACGATAATGAAACATCCAAAGCGCATCGTATTGCTTTGGGTCATCATCCTTCTGGCATCAATACCGTTCGCCGCAGAGGTGATGCTCAACCCGACGAACGTCCTGTCATACGACATGACGGAGATGTCCGGTGAGAATTCGGAATCCGTCCAAGGATTTAATATCATCAATGATCCGGATTTGTTCTATTCCAGTAACGCAGACATGTCCACCATCCTAGTTATAGAATGTGACAGCGATGAACAGCTTGCCGCCATCAGTGCATTCGACAGCGACCTGGATGCGGCTCTCAAAGATCATTACGGTACCGATGCTGAGGGAAACGAGAAGGTGAGCACCGTCCCCCTCGGATTCTACTCCAAAACCGACACGTATCCCGGTATCGTTCTGGTGGATATCTCTTTCCTTGACAATATGGATCCGTCCGATGAGATAACCCAGATAAGATCGATCATATCGGATGTCAAATCGACGGACGGTTACGATCTTACTACGTATCTAACTGGTTCGGCCGCCATAGGTTATGATACGGAGAACGGCGCCATGACCGACGTGGAGAAGATAGATCCCGTGTCGATATTGCTTGTCTTGGTGCTCATAGGTCTGTTTTTCAGATCGGTGATATCCGCGGCCACTCCCCCCATCACCATAGGATTCGCGTACGGTATCGTACTTGCCGTGATATTCGCACTCGCTCAGGTCATGGACATATACTACATAACCAGCACCATCGTGATGGTCTCGATGCTCGGTGCCGGTTGCGACTACTGTATATTCATAATAGCGAGATACCGCGAAGAACGCAAGGGAGGTAAAGATCATGACCGCGCCCTCAGGGAGTCCATAAAATGGGCTGGCGAATCGATCACGATCTCAGGATGTTCGGTCATCATAGGATTTGGCGTCATGTCTTTCTGCTCTTTCTCGATGGTAAGCACGATGGGCATGGTACTCGCATCGGGCATCGTATTCGCGTTGCTTGCGGCACTCACCCTCATACCCTCGATCCTGGCGATCGTCGGTGACAGGATATTCTATCCGTCCAACATGGATACGTATACGGAAGGAAGCAAGGCCATGAGAGGCTGGTACGGAAAGGCCTCCAGATTCGGTGCGAGATATTTCTCGAAGTCTGCCAAGTTCTCCATCAAATACGCGCTACCGATAGTTGTGGTAGCACTCCTGGTCACCGTTCCGCTGACCTACGTAGCATTGACGGAAGAGTCGTCGTACGACATGATCAGCATAATGCCGAACGGCGAGGCCAAAGACGGTGTCAACGCCATCGTGGAATACGCGGACGGCGGTCTTTTGATGCCCACATACGTGGTCCTGGACATAGACACATCCGAGTCCGGGTCCATTGCGAATATAGATGAAAATGCGATAACCATACCCGGATACGGGACTCTGGGTGTATTGGTCTGGAACGATTACACCAGAACACTCGTCTATCTAGGTCAAACGAACGAACTGGCGACACAGATCGAAAACGAGGGGACGGGCAATGTCGACTCCGTTACCGGCATCTACAGCTGGGATTATATATTGGAACAATGCGGCGGGGATGTTCAAATTGCCCTCTCGCTCGTGCCGGAACTGCTCCGCGATCCGATAGGACAGATCCTGTCTGTCCCGGACGACACCTGGTCCGCCGTCGCAGGTACATACACCAAGACGAACGCGATCGATTATATCATCGACTACGGCACGGGTTCCCTGTCGAAGGATGTGGGCGGCAATCAATACATCAAAATGACGGTCCTGATGCTCGACGAACCGATGTCGAATCTCTCCATGGATGCCATAGCCAATATCGAACGCATAACCGACGACTTCATGACCGAGAACCAATACTTTGAGAAGTCATGGGTGACTGGCAGTGTAGTCGTCATGTACGAAGTATCCGAGATCGTTAACAGTGAATTCAATTACATCGAACTTGCAGTCATCCTCCTCATCCTCCTTCTGCTCTTCTTCGTCATGAGGTCGTATCTGACACCTTTGCGTGCGGTACTGACGATACTCATGAGCATCGGATGGACCCTTGGAATGACTCACATACTCTTCAGTCATCTGATGGGCGTACCGGTCAC
>JBAYAO010000023.1:0-17133 GCA_041669745.1 Candidatus Methanomethylophilaceae archaeon
ATAGACGAAGAGAAGGTGAGGATGGCCGAAGACTGCGAAAGGACCATCAGGATGAATACCGGCGTCAGACAGCTGCGCATAAAGTTCAGGGAAGAAGAGGCGGTTCTGCTTACCGATCCCGACGAGATATGTAAATTGGATGACAACCGCGACCTTGTCAGAAAGATACTGCGTACGAAAGGAGTGGAATCGATAAGGATCGATCCCGACGGATATACAGGGTGAGAAGAAGACGGTAACAAGAGACGATCGAATCTTTTGGATTCGATTGCAAGGGGATCGTCTCTTGTGTTGAGGTGGTGATGTCGATATCCCTATTTATTATCATTCTTTACATATGTTAACTCTTTTTGCTCCAATCGCAGCTGTTTTCCGAACACCGCCTTGAAATTATTCCTCAGATCTTCCAGTTTCCAGATTTCCATGCCGATGTCATCATCCGAATACAATTTCAGAACAATCTCACCGTCACTGATGTCGATATCCAAGTCCTTCACCGATCTGGTATGATGTCTGTCCATGGAATCGGCCATTCTGAGTATCATTACACATTTTATGATATCAGGTATATCCTTGCAGTTCGATTCTGCGAAAAGCGACTCGTCGCCCGATGGGAATCTCTTGTGGTGGAAACGTACCACCAGTGCGATGAAATTGATCTCCCTGTAGTCGAAGCCTAGCATATTGGAGTTCACTATTATGTTATAGGAGTTTACGTGGTGCTTTTGATAATTGAAAAATTCACCTATGTCGTGAAGAACGGCGGCATAACCCAGTAGCGATCTTTTTTCGTCGTCCATCTTGTGCAGTCCGAGTGCCTTCATGCGGTCGAATATCAAAAAAGCCTTGTCCTTCACCTCTTCAGCATGTATCCGATCATACTGGCATCTTGTTGCCAGAGCCTTTACGGAAGATTCTCTGACATCAAAATTCACTATTCCGTGGTTGAGTAGGTAATCTATCTTCATTCCCTCCTTCAAGCCCGAATGACTGATTTCAAGTACTTGTATGCCGAATCTCGACATCAATTCCTCGGCGATCGCACCACCGGCAATGATAATATCTATCCGGTTCTGTCCCATCTTCGGCATCTTCGAACGTTGTTCGGAATCCATCTTTCTCAGCTTTGGCATCAACGACTTCAATTCGTCTAGTGTGAAATACGAGGAATCGCCGTTCCTCTGTTCGGAACAGAGGTCCGCCAAGGTCTCCAATGTTCCCGATGAGCCTATAGCTCTGACAAAACCCATCTCCCTTATTCTCTTGGATGCACGATAGGAGTTGAGGTAGACGTTCCGTTGATAGCTTTTATACTCCTCGTCAGAAACGGGCTCATTGGTGTCGAAGGGGAAACTGTATGAGAATCTAACGGCCCCTACGGGCAGACTATCAAGATAAAGGTACTCCCTTCCGTTGGAGATCGATACCTCGGTGCTTCCTCCGCCGATGTCAATCAATAACGTGTTCTCTTTGGGACCGAAGGCCCCCAGAACACCGAGTCTGATCAATCTTGCCTCCTCTTCGCCTGGAATGACCCTCACATCGAGACCACCGGAGCACAGTGCGTCCAGAAGTTCCGATCTGTTCGCCGCCTCTCTCGCTGCGCATGTGGCAAATGCTATGATCTCCGACGCACCCAGACTCTTTGCGACGGTTGTGAATCTGTCCATGACTAAACGGCATCTGTCGATCGCATCGCGATCTATCCTCCCAAGTTTGTAGAGACTTTCACCCAAACGGATCGATTGCTTGTCGTGGAAAATCTCCACACCCATCGTATCCGGGATGAAATCCACGACAAGCAGGTGTATCGAGTTCGTACCTATGTCCATGAATCCGACAATCTTGTGGTCGTCATTCATGCCATATGCCTCTGTTATCTATGAACCACTGCTGGGAACGCAGACTCTTCTCTCCGTTTTTGGATACCGGAACGTATGAACCGTCTGGTAGCAGCATCTTCGCTTTGACGTTGTCTGCGAGGCAGACCTTCAGGATGTTTTCGCGTATGGAGATCATCATCCTCTTATCCAGTATGGGATACAGAACCTCGACTCTGGCAATGAGATTCCTCGGCATCATATCAGATGATCCCATGTACATCTCAGGTTCACCGTTGTTGTTGAAATAATATATCCTCGAATGTTCCAGAAATCTATCCACCACGCTGGTGACCCGGATGTTCTCAGATATGCCAGGTATTCCGGGGCGAAGACAGCAGAGACCCCTGATGTTAAGTTCGATCTTCACGCCTGCGATGGATGCCTTGTAGAGTGCCACGATGATATTCCCGTCGACCAGACCGTTCGCCTTTATCATGATATGACCGTTCATGTGCTGTTCCTGGCATCTGATCTCTCTTTCTATCTTCTCGATCAGGGCATTCTTCAAAGTTATCGGTGCAACGAGCAGATGGTGATATTCTCTCGGGCCGAAATATCCTGTGAGTGCGTTGAAGAGTTCTCCGACATCCTCACCTATCTCCTGATTGGCTGTCAGGAATGAGATGTCGCTGTACTGCCTCGCGGTACTGACGTTGTAATTACCGGAACTCAGATGGGTGTACCTGACCAGAGATTTGTTCTCGAGTCTCACGACCTGCAGTAATTTTGAATGCACCTTCAGTTCCAGCGGACCATATACCACATGGACGCCGATCTTCTCAAGGTCCTTGGCCCATTGGATATTCCTGTTCTCATCGAATTTGGCACGAAGTTCCATGAGAACGGAAACAGTTTTCCCTCTTTCTCTGGCGACCTTCAGTGCCTGAAAGATCGAAGGGTCCTTTCCGACCCTGTAGAGACATATCTTTATGCTCTGCACGGCAGGGTCTATCGCGGAATCATGGATCAGACGTATTATGGTGTTGAATGATTCATAGGGATGAAAAAGTATCCAATCCTTCTCCTTTACGGCATCGAAGAGACTGATGTCGTCTGACAGCTCCTGAGGTGTATATGGGATGTATGGTTTTTCCTTCAACTGCGGTATGTTGAGGTCCGCGATCTCCCACAGACCGGAAAGAAATATCACATCCTTGTTATTCAATACCTGCAGTGGCATCAATTTCAGGTTTTTTGCAAAAAGCTTAGCCATGTCCTTCGGCATACTGCTTTCAACACACATTCTCACGGGAAAACCGGTGTCGCGGTTTTCAAGACTCTCTTCGACTGCAGACATGAGATCGCAGGCCTCATCTATAGTGACCTTCACATCCGCATTCCTTGTGACACTGAACGCATATGAGCCGCATATCTCGATACCTGGGAAGAGCATTGAAGCGGAATCTTTGATGATATCTTCCAAAAGCATGTATTCTCTGGAATTGTCGTTCGAAGGTATCTGAATGAATCTGTTGAAAGTGCTGATGGGCACCTTGACCCTTGCATAGACTATATCGCCGTCCCTTTTTAGCTTGAAAGCGAGGTTCAGGGAATTATTCGATATGAAAGGAAAAGGATGCGATACGTCGAGTGCCAAAGGTGTTAGCAGCGCATGTATTCTAGTCCTGTAGAAGGATGAACTCCACTCACGTTGCTCCTCTGTGAGCTCGGATAGCTTCTTTATCTTGACCCCGGCATCGGAAAGTTCCCTCTTTATGTTCTTCCAGCACACCTCGTACCTTCTGATGAGCTCCTTTACGGTTTTCGATATCTCATCCATGAGCAGATCACGGTCAACATAGTCTGGCATTATAGACGACATGCCCGTCGTGGTCTGAAGCATGAGTCCAGGAACGCGGATCATGTAGAACTCATCCAGGTTGTTGTAGCAGATCGCCAGGAATTTCACTCTCTCCAGTACGGGAACATCCTTGTTCTCGGCTTCGCACAAACATCTCCGATTGAATTCCAACCAGGACATTTCTCTATTTATGTAGAATTTCTGGTCGTAAAGGTTGACGTCAGACATTTATCCTCTTTGTCGGTGCTCCGATATACTATCAGGGTCCGTCATCAATTCGATCCTTCCCGGGGGATCTTACCGATTTGCCACATCTGATCCTGACCGAGTCGCAGTGGGCGTTCAATCCTTCAGCCGTGGATATCGTCTCGATCGTGGGCGCAAGTGATTCCAGTCCATCCCTGGTTATTATCTGGACAGTCGATGTCTTACGAAAATGCGCCACATTCAATCCAGAGGAGACTTTGGCATTTCCCGCGGTCGGAAGAATGTGATTGGTTCCTGACGCGTAATCTCCTGCAGCTACAGGCGTATATGGTCCCACGAATATCGATCCCGCGTTCCTTACCTTTGACAGGGTGTCCAAAACATCGGCTGTCTGTATGGAGAGATGTTCGGGGGCCATCTCGTTTATTATCTCGATCCCGTGGTCCAGGGAGTTGCATATGACGTATCCGGAATTGTCCAGGGCAGCCTCTATTATCTTTATCCTCGGAGCTTTCCCCAGCATGATTCCTATTTCTTTTCCGACGTTGTCCGCAAGTGTCTTGTCGGGTGTGACAAGTATCGCGGCTGAGGAAGGATCATGTTCGGTCTGCGCCAGTATGTCAGCAGCAATAAACCTGGGATCTCCGGTAGAATCGGCTATTATACCGATTTCACTGGGTCCTGCTGGGAAATCTATCTCCACCGTGTTGCGCAGAAGCGTTTTCGCGGCCGTGACGTATATATTTCCAGGCCCGACTATCTTCTGGACAGGTTCGATGGTCTCCGTACCCAATGCCATTCCCGCAATGGCCTGAACCCCGCCGATGCAGTATATCTCATCCGCACCGGCTATGTCCATTGCGACGAGCGTTATCGGATTGATCGGAGGTGGTGTGCAGCATACGACCTCATCCACCCCGGCAACGCGTGCGGGGATGATGCTCATGAGGGCAGTTGAGGGGTAGGATGCCCTTCCGCCCGGGATGTAACAGCCTATTCTTTCCAAGGGGGTGCTTTTCACCCCCAAGGTGATTCCATGTTCAACTTCCCTCAGCCAGAGATCGTCTGGCAATTGCATCTCATGAAAGCGCTGGATGTTAAAGGCGGCGGTCTCCAGTTCCTCGACGACGTTCGGATCCACCTTCTCATACGCCGCCTCTATCTCCTCGCGTGTGACCTCCAGTCTTCGAAGCTTCGTTTTATCGAATTTTTCTGTCAGCTCTAACAGCGCTTTGTCGCCATCCCGCCTGACACTCTCGATTATGTCCGATACCGTATCCAGGACATTATCGATCTTGGAAGTACGGTTTTTCTGCCAAAATCCTTCCTCGAGTTGTTGCCACATACGAGTTCGATTGTCGAGGTATGATTTAAAGAATTGTCCTGAAACGTGCGTCAGCGCGGCTTCCGCGTGCGCACTATTTAATATGATGGAATCTCAATCCGATTGCGGGAACACGCATGAAGGTCTTCTACGCACTGGTACCGGTGATCGTTGTATGTCTCGTATGTCTGGGTCTCGCAGGCGGTGTCTCTGCTGATACGGGTGCCCCGTCAGTCGACGAGATATTCATGGACGGCATCGACTATCCACCTTACACGGTCGGTACGTTCTTGGATGATATGACGCTTCTGATAACGGATTCTGATTTCTCGACGTTCGACTTTTCCGACTTTGCAAGTTTTATCGTCGAAGACACGTTCATAGGTGACATATCGAGCGGTTCCATGGGCGTGGAAACGATAACCGATTCCTGGGTGAACATATTCTTCACCGTCTCCATAGCGATATGCCTCGTCTGCATCGTATCCGCCGTACTGGCGGAAAGGGAATACAGGAAAATGTCCTAACGCATCTAACGGTACAAGAGTGGAAAAAATGAACATAATCATTGTCGGAGCTGGGAGTGTCGGTTTTACGGTAGCGGAGGTGCTGAGCCCGGTGCACGATGTGCTCATCATCGAAGACGATATCGCCAAGGCGGAGACGGTCAAGGGCCTTTTGAATGTCTCAGTCCTTCATGAGGACGGCGCAAGTCCGAAGGTTCTGGAAGGTGCCATAATACGTCATCAGGCCGATGTCATGATATGCACCACATCCCGTGACGAGGAGAACCTCTTCATCGCGATGATAAGTAAGCGTATAAAAAGCACGATCAGAACGATTGCGAAAATAAGGGACCCGGACTACTTTATCAACACCTCCTCGGATGGGGTTGACCAAATAATCTCGCCAGAACTGATCACGTCCAACAAGATCGCCACACTTGCCCTTCTCGAGAATTCGGTGGATTACGAGGCCATCGAGTCAATGAATATGGGTCTTGCGACATTCGAGGTGACCGAAGAGCATACCAACGTCATCGGCAGGGTCGTCATCAATCTGAAACTGCCGGAAGAGTGCACTGTTGTCGCCATCTATCGCAACGACGACGTCATCCTGAATAATGAGACCACAGAGCTCCACATGGGCGATAAGATATGTGTTTTGGGGAGTCCGAAAGGCATCACGGAATTCAATCAGATGATGGGTGTCGTACATGAGGCCGGCGAGATCGTGATAATGGGCGGAGGCATTGCGGGTTCGTACACAGCGAAGATCCTGGAGTCAAAGAAAAGATACATAAAACTGTTCGAACCCAACGCGGAAAGATGTAGGAAACTCGTAAGGGACTTCAATAACGTCATAGTGGTCAACGGAAGCTGTGTGGATCCGCATCTGCTGAGGTCGGAAAACATTGGAAGGGCTGACGTTCTCATAGCGAGTACGGATGTCGACGAGACGAATCTCTTAGCGTGCCTGATGGGTATGAAACTGGGCGTCAAGAAGATAATCTCGAGATACTCGATGGTCGAGTATGAGGACATATTCGATTTCACCGGCATAGAGACCACGATCGGTTACCACCGGGTGGTAGCCAACGAGATAACCAAGACCCTGATATCCGACGAACAGGCCATCCTCAGGATGAAAAAGGAAGGAGAACTCTTCTTCAGTGTCAATCTTGACTCGAGGTCCAAGATATGCGATGAGCATCTGGGCGATATCCGTTTGCCAGAAGGTGCACGTATAGCATGCATAATCCGCGATGAAAAAGCGATATATCCACGTATGGACACCCAGTTCAAATCCGGTGACAAGGTCCTGGTTTTCACGTACAACGTCAATATCACCAAACTCGAAAAATTATTCGGTACAACGATCAACATCAACGTATGATTGGGATCCCAATGTTCAAAAGACACTACATCTCAGGAATGTTCTCAAGATGGGAAAGCGCTTCAGTTCACGTCCTGGGCATCGTCCTGTTGGGGCTGAGTGCCTCACTGGTGCCGAGTATCCTCTACGCCGTCGTGAACAAAGAGCCTTTGGCTCCATTCATCTGGCCAATGGCCGTCGGTCTGACCCTGTCCTTTTTCCTGACATTGCTTTTCAAGATACCGAACAGGATAAAGCCTGTCAGCGGCATATTCATGATAGGCCTTGTCTGGTTTGCGGCGATCATCTTCGGTATGATCCCGTTCATCCTTTCCGGAATGTCCTCCGTCGATGCATTGTTCGAATCGACGAGCGGATTCACGACCACCGGTGCAACCACCATGACCGATATAGAGTCGTGGCCGAGTAGCATATTGCTTTGGAGGTCCATGATGCAGTGGATCGGTGGTATCGCGATCATCATGATCTTCTTGTTCGTCCTACCCATGATAGGTTTCAGCGGCAGGACATTGTTCGGAAACGAGATGTCCGGATCGGGATCCGGAAATTTCTTTGCGAGAATGAAGGATGCTGGAAAGCAATTCATAGTGATCTACCTGATCCTGACGGCCATCATGATCATCATATTGATGATGAGCGGTGTCACACTTTTTGATTCCCTGTGCATGTCGTTCTCCACTATATCGTGCGGCGGATTCATGTGCAAGGGCGACAGCATAGCTGGTTACGGGACCATCGTGAAAATCGTCCTGATTATCTTCATGTTCCTGGGAGGCTCGAACTTTTACCTTCATTTCAGGGCGATGTATCACAAGAAACCCTTGTCGTACATAAGGGATGAGGAGTTCAGGGCCATGTTCTTCTGGCTTGCTGCAATGTCCTTGCTCGTGTTCTTCATCATATACGAAGACGACGGTCTGTTCGGCGAGAATATCCTCAACAATTTCATCAATACGGCGTTTACAGTGGTTTCGGCCGGTACAACCACTGGTTTCGCCGTCGTGGATTACGTATCTTGGCCTACGGCTGCCGTTGTGCTGCTCTTCCTTATCGCCGCGATAGGCGGATCGAGCGCTTCTACGGCGGGTGGCATAAAGATATCGAGACTCATCATCATTTACAGATACGAGAGGAACGGATTGAGAAAACTGTTGCATCCGAAAGGTGTCTACGACATCAAATACAACGGTTCCAGTCTCGACGATGATACGATCAATGCTACAATAATCGTCACAATGGCGTTCACAGTCACGATAATGATAGGGTCCATTGTCCTGATGCTTTTCGGAGTGGGTTTAGGGGAATCGGTCTCCTCCGTAATCGGATGTATAACCACATTCGGCCCGGCAGTGGGTACTTTTGGTCCGATGGGCAGTTATGAAACCATGTCACCGTTCATAAAAGTCTTCCTCAGTCTGATCATGTGGATGGGCCGTTTGGAAATAGTGACCGCATTGGTACTCTTCACGCCCGGATTCTGGAAGGAAATGATGATGACCCACAAAAAAACCAGATCCCGACTTTAGGTCTTCGACATTATTCTGCATGCATCGAGTATCCTTATGACAGCGGGATTCCCCGGTTCCTTATCGTTGATGGCACCGGCAAAGAACTTTGCCTGGATGAACCTGTGTTTTTCGATCAGACAATATGCCATGGTCTCAAGGGCGCCGACATGGGTGTGATCTATCTGCAATGCCCTGTTCGCAAAATTTGCCGCTGCGGATATCTTACCGTCAATTCTCATCACATAAGCGCCCAGCGCAAGAGAATCGGCATTTTTTTTATCCTCCTTGATATGCGATTTGGCAATTTTTAAGGCCTCCTTCTCTTTGCCCATATGCATAAGGACCGTACAGAGGTTGACCAGAGAATCATATGAACCGCGGTCATCCTCCGCCAGGGTTGCGGCGGTCTCATATGCCATTTTGAATTCACCTAGCGAACAGAGTATCTCCGACAGCAGGATTCTCTCGTCGACGTTCTTGTCATTTATGGTGTTCATGAGTTCCAGCGCCTCTTCGGCCTCGTCCATATTCAGAAGCGTCCTTGCTATTTCGGAACGACGCGTTGCGTCATCGCTGTAGATCTTCATGAGACCGTAAGCATCCTCCGCCCTTCCGAGGTTTCTGATGGCGATGCCTATCTCGAATTTTTTGTCGGGATCATTCGGAATCTTATCCAGTATCAGGTCTATTATGGCCTGACATCCCTGTTCATCGTCAACGACCTTCAGCAACGAGGCGCATTTCAGAAGTACCGGTGCATTTCCGCCGTTCGCGCTGACAATGGCATCCACTTCGGGACGCACGAGTTCGTATTTCTCATCCTTTATGTTGTTTTGGATGTTCTCGAATGCCTTATCGGTGTCCATCTCGCCCCTTGCACATCATCAAAGAAAATAAACCTTACACCCGGTCGTGCAGTCCGCGCGACAAGATACTTAACCTTTGCAGGCCGTACCGTTCATCTGCCCATGAAACTCAAATCAGTATCCGTTTACGGATTGTTCCACTGCTATGACCATATTTTGGAACTTTGCGATGGAGGATTGACCTTCATACACTCGCCTAACGGTGTAGGGAAGAGCACGATCCTAAAGATGATCTATGACCTTTTCAGGGGCGATACCGAAGAGCTTCTCGAAATGCCGTTTGAGAGGATGGATGTCGGTTTTGCGGATGGTACAAACGTCATCGTGGAGAATAAGAACGAAGAGCTGTTCATTCAGATACAGAGGAACGAGGTCGAAGAGCTACTCTCCAAGGAGGAGCTGAAAGATATCCTCAATGTGATATACCTCTCACCAGAGAGGAACACCGTCAGAAAGATGGACGGTCGTCTTGTTCCCGCATTGGATGCCTATGCGACCGAACTGAGCGATACTCTGAAATATGCCAAATCACAGACATCTCTTCCATCAGAGTCAAAAAAACGTGACGTTAATGTTAGTGATGACGAGTTCGTTTTCTGGTGCAAGGACCTGAAGGCGCGTCTCGATTTCATAAGGGATGCGGGTTTTGATGTCGAACTTCCGTTGGGTCTCAGATTTCCGCCGAGCAGATACGACTATGCGGAGTCCAGATCGGAATACAATGCTCTTGCATGTTCGATTGCCGATTATGTGGACAAGAACTATTCCCTCGCGGAGTCGATCGTGGTGTATCAGGATATAGTGAACGGGCTGCTCAACAACAAGAACATCTTCGTCAGTGATAAAAATCAGTTGTGCGTCATATTGAACAACAACATGACCCTCCCGCTGAGTAAATTGTCATCCGGAGAGAAGCAGATACTCATAATATTCTACCGTCTCCTATTCCATGCAACCCCCGGGTCGCTTGTCATATTGGACGAGCCCGAGATCTCGCTCCACGTCTCATGGCAGCAGAAGATAGGTTCATTACTACTGGATATAAGCCGGATAAGGGACATCCAACTGATCGTCGCCACACACTCCCCGCAGATAATTCACGATAAATGGGATCTTGCAACCGAACTGAGGACAGAACGTGCGTGAATATTTAGGACCAAAGGACATTGCCAACAACATATCGATGCTGAAGACCTCTTTCAAAGGTACGATTGTCGTGGTCGAAGGTGTCACCGACAGAAGACTTTATGGCAAATTTTTCGACGATGATGGTGTAGAGGTCGTGATCGCACATTCGAAGGACAATGTCCGCTCGGCTGTTAACGAGGTGTACAATTCCAGGGGATGCAGAGAGATAATCGGCATAATAGATGCCGATCTCGATTATGTATTCAACAAAAAACGCAATCCGCCGGTTTTTCTGACAGATACCAGAGATAACGAGACCCTTATGCTCAAGAGTACGGCACTGGAGGATGTTCTTTACGAATACGGTGACAAAGATGCTGTAGGCCGTTTCACAGATGCTTACGGATCCATACGCGATGCGATCCTCGACTCCTGTTTTCCATTGGGCCTTCTGATGTATGTGTCCGATAAGGAGGGCCTGGGATTGTGCTTTCGGGACCTCGACTATGAGCTGTTCATAGACAAGAGAACGTTGAGGTGCGACATAAGGAGAATGATCGACGAGGTAAAGAACAACACATGTGCCCCGACAAAGGATGCGAAGAGCATAAGGATGAGTCTGGAAAGGGAACTTCGGGAAGAAAGGGATCCCTGGTCTGTCTGCAGGGGACACGATGCAATGTCGATCATGGCAATCGGTCTTAGGAATATCTTCGGAGCCTACAACAGCCGCTACATGAGGGAATGCGAGCTATCCGGCGCATTCAGACTGGCCTACGACAAGGAGGACATGGTGAAGACCAAACTGTATCGGGACACCGACGTATGGTGCTCCGAAAGAAAAATGCGTCTTTGGTCGTTCACCTAGAGACATTGAATTCGGACCGTTCCACGCCGTCCGCTGTTTCCATCAGCCTCTGAACCTTGCGCTCGCTCTCTTCGAGTACCTTCTTGCATCTGTCCCTGAGCAGTGTCGCCCTCTCGTAGATATCGAGGCTCTTATCGAGATCCAATCCGCCGGTCTCGAGTTCCTTCACCAGTTCTTCAAGCGCTCTGAGGCTCTCTTCGAACGTCATCTCTTCCACTTCGGTCTTGCTGTCAGTCATTTCTCTTCACATCCTTAACCGATGCTACGGCGATCCCGTCCCGCATCGCTATCTCTACGTCCTGCCCCGCTTCAAGCTGCGATACCGAAGTCAGGGTATTTCCATCATGATCCCTTATGAAGCTGTATCCTCTGCCCAGAACCTTCGTCGGATCAAGACCGTCAAGTCTCTGGGATAACGATCTCACAGCTCCATCCATGATCGAAATGTTCCTTTCAATGGACAGATCCATATTTTCGGAGATGTCATCCAGGTTGATGATGTATTGATTTAACCTATCGGCCAACCTCCTCGGATCCAATTTTATCTCCGAGATCTCCAATCTGTTCCTGTACATGTTCATCATCCCGATCAGTGCATTATCGGAACGCATGGTCAACCGATCGAGGTTCATCCTGTATCTCTCGATGACCCTTTCGGCATTATTGGAATGTAGTCTCGTGTCGATCTGCGCGAATCTTGATCTCATACCATCCATTATGTTTTTCAGTGAATGAGAAATGCGCATACTTAGGTTCGAGATGTTGCGTTTTTCCTCCATCCTATCCTTTGTAGCCAGTGTGGCGGCCATCGTCGGAGTCTCAGCGTAAAGGTCTGCGGTACGGTCTGCCAGTGTTCTGTCCGTTGCATGTCCGACTGCGGATATTACCGGTATTCTCGACGAGGCTATGGCCCTTACGACCCGCTCCGTATTGAATGCAGACAGGTCCTCTGACGAGCCGCCTCCCCTTCCCACTATTATCACGTCTACATCCTCGGAATTCAAAAGTTCGATCCCCCTCACTATGGATGTCACTGCGCCATCCCCCTGAACGACAGCGGGAGCGAGAAGAATATTGACCGGAAATCTTTTCGCCGTAGTATCGATGATATCTTTGATGACTGCCCCTGTCGGCGATGTCACGACGCCTATCGTGTTCGGAAACGCCGGGATCCGTCTCTTTCTATCGGCATCGAAAAGACCCTCCCTCAATAATTTCGCAGCGAGTTCTTCGAGAGCCGCTTGCAACTCCCCTTTGCCATACGGCATCATCGATTCGATGTTGAAACTCAGCGATCCGCCCTTGACGTAATACGAGGCGCTACCGAAGACCGTGACCTTCATACCGGCCTCGGGTTTGAAGGTCAATCTTGAAGCCGAATATCTGAACAGTGTGCATCTTAGCGATGATTCACTATCCTTCAGCACCGGGTAGAAGTGTCCCGCGGATGAACCAGTCATGGAAGCTATCTCACCTACGATGGTGATGTTATGAATGTTCGGAGTACCTGTGACCACGGAATTCACACGTTCGTTGAACTGTGTAACCGTGAGTCTTTCCGTCATGAGGGCGGAGATGCATTCCGTCGTTATATCTGTTCCTGATGAGCCTGTGGAGCATGCTCAACCGCATCAGATTAATACGAAGCTGTCATTCACGCCACCATGGAAGATGCGGATTTTCTTGCTGTAATGAGTCCAGACATCCGCTGTTATCTGGACAGGGTCAAGGAACTATACAACGCCCCGTACGCAAGGGCGAACGGAATCGAGATGGTGAGTCTCAGCGGCGACGAGATCAGACTGGCCATGGAGATCAAGCCCGGTGACATCAACAGCATCGGGTTCTGCCACGGGGGGGCAACTTACGGACTGACCGATCATACCCTCGCCTTCGCCTCCAATTTGAAGGAGGACGCAGTGGGACAGAATTGCAACATAATCTACCATCGTCCTGCGAAAAGCGGGAGATTGGAATCCGTATCGAAAAGAATAAGCAATACCAAATCCATCTCCGTCTTCGAGATATGTGTGTACTGCGAGGGGAAACACATAAGTACCGCCATTTGTACCACATTCAAGATCAAGAGGGATTGATGTCCGACAGAAGATGTCCTTATTGCGACGAGCGCGTTCCGTCATACAGTCTGACCTGTCCTAGATGTTACAAGGACATTCCCAGAGATGAAGAGGACACGAAGAGCGTGAAGGATGCCACGACATCGGATTCTGTCTCCAGATTCGTCACCGACAGGACGGCGGTGCTACTGCTCGCGTTGATTCCGTCGGCATTCGGTCTCATGGGCCTCGGGCAGATATACGAGAGGCGGTACAAAAAAGGACTGATGTTCCTGGCCGTTGGATTGTTGCTGTTCCTCACGCTTGTACTGCTGGTAGACTCCTTAGGCCGTCTTCATGGAGGATGGCCATTTCTTGTCACAGGAGCGGCGATACTGATAGGCCTGATGTTCCTGGGGGTCTATCTCTTCCAGGCTTTCGATGCCCTGGTTGGTTCGTTCTTCACGGCAGAAGCCTAGTATCTCCCGTGCGACCTGAGGAAAAGCAGGATATATGATGTCCGGATGGCCAAGTCCAGGGCCGTCTCTGCATTGCCGATACCATTGGGATCGTCCGGAAATATTCTGTCATACGCATCGATTATCGATCTTTTTTCTTTGGAAGCATCGATTGAGTAGATGTCGGAAGGCAGTCTTGATTCGACGGATGGCATTATGGTCACCTCGTGTGTGAGATCCCATGGTTCGTTTATCAGATATTTCGTAAATGTGTTGCTTATATTGAACGATGTGACATCTGACCCGAAAAGAAGGGATTTCACCTCTTTGCATACCTCATCCAACGGTACACCCCTCCGCAGGTCATCGTCAGAAAGTGAAGAGCATGCATGGATGTAGTCCTTCTTCTCTTCGGACAACCCATCCGGATCCGAAAGAATGGTGCTGAGGTATGCGCTCTCGACGTCGCTGTGGGCCATGTCGACGGCAGTTATCCCGATCTGAACGACCTCGTCATCCGGAAAGCCCGTCGGTCCGCTCGAAACCACCTGAATGACGTAGATCTTCCCGTTCATGATGGTGACGTCAGTGAAATATACGTATTTTAATACCTGTACAGGGTTCGAACGGATATGAAACTGGCGAAAAGCATCGATGAACTCTACGAAGAGGTCAGAGGATTTGACATCGTAGTCTGCAACGATGCGCCGCTCGCACTTGCGTTGAACAATAGACTGGATGAGCCCAGGATCGGCGTATTCGCTACAACCCCGAGAGAACTCGCCGGCGATCTTTCGTTAAAGATTTTGGGTCGTGGCACGTTAAGTGAGATAAATCTTGTAAAACGTATCTCAGAGCGTACAGGATACAAGCTCAGATATGTTCACGGAGAGGTTGAAAACATCAAAAAGATCCGCAGATACACTGCGGATGTAAGGGTACATCTCGGATTCAGATCCAAAAAAATCTATGATGAATATGTGAAGATGCCCACTCTCGACAGGGTGATGGAGGAGTGCGATGCAGAGGGTGAGGATCTCTTCGGGAAAATGCGGGTTGCCGTCATAGGCGGCGAGTTATATGATGATCTGGATAAACACTTCAATCCAAAATTCGGCACATACGAGGAGGTGTCTCCGTTCAAATACGGAACCTATAGCATAAACGAGATCAGAGAGCTGAGCAACGACAGGCAGATCGCCGAGAACGCCGTGAATCTCATAAATGAGGGCAATGCCGAAGACGTCGCGATAGTGATGGATGTCAAGGGGCACATCGCAGACGCTGTCCGTTCGGCATTGTACAGGAGGGGGATGCCCTTCATCAATTCTCTGAACGTTAAGGATCTGAACCACATAAGGGACTTCCTGGAATTCCTATCGTTGTCGCTGTCCTTCGAAACTATAAAGGTGAAACAGGCAAGAGAGCTGATATCGACATATCGTGGCAATATCTGGAGCAAATACGATGAATATCGGATCAGCCAGTATGTCAATATATCGACGGATTCGGAACGTACGATGGATCTCATGAGGATCATGAGGGACATACGGAACATGAGATTCATCGATGTATGCGAGAAGGTCGTATCCAGACGAGAAGCTCCACAGGTGAAGATCCTACTCAAGGAGATGGACCTAACCGATTCACCGATCACGGAAAAAGATGTGGATGAGATTATGTACGCGGTGAATAACATTGGCGATCTGAAACATAACGAGCAGATCCCTGAATCGGAGAAGGAAGGCGTTCTGCTCGTGGACTGCACGAGATCCGTCTACATAGACCGTCCCGTCGTCATATTCCTTGGGATGGGTACCGAATGGGACAGGGACCTCAGCGAGCTCGATTTCCTGAAAGCCGGCCCCAGGGAAGATGAGAACGAAAAGGATCTGGTCAAATTCCAGATACTTCTGCAGCAAGGGTCCAAAAGGGTATACATATGCAATTCGATGAAGGACGGGAGGACTCCAAAACCAAGCATGATGTTCGGTCAATGCATGGACGGGGGGCCGGTAAACAGTTTCCGAGATGTCTGCGGGAATATGATCTCCGGTCCATGGTATCGCAACACCGATGCACCGATCATCAGGATGGGCATCGAGAATCCGGATGAGGAGCCTTACATACCGAGGCCGTTTTCAAAAACGTCGTATAACAGTTATGTCTCCTGTCCAAGGAGATTCATGTACATGACGCTCCTCAGATCGCCTGACAAGAGCAGCACTGTCGTCGGTGACCTGATACACCAGTATGCTGAATTCAGGATCTGCAATCCTGAATTGGCAAAGAAAAAGGACGCTGGTTTCTACACCGATATTATCGCGGACAGATCCACGGGACTGTATCCTCCTGAGATACGGTCCATAGAAAGATCGAAGATATGGGTGTCGCTGAACAACATAGACAGATTCGCTGACCGTCTCGTCATGGATCGGACAATAACTACGGACAATGGAATCCGTGAGAAAAAATCCAATATTTTTCTGCAATCGTTCAACGTACAGGGGAATTCGTACAATACCGAGGTGAAGTACGTATCGGGAGAATCGCATATGGAAGGCATCTTCGATCTCATCGTCGATGATACGATCTATGACTACAAAACAGGAAAACCGGCCGGCACAAAGAGCATCGTGGACGGTATGGATCTTAAAAACAAAGGGATCAAGGAATTCCAATGTATGTTCTATCTCTCTTTACTCGACGAGATAGCGCCCGAGGGTAAAAAGGAATTCGCATTGCTGTATACAATGGATAACGATTCCAAGATGGTGCACGGTTCGGAGTACAATATCGAAGACAACCTCAGACATGTCTATCTGATACCTTCCAAGAGAGACTACATCGATGGCGCATTCAAAGACGAACTGCTGAACACCGCGAGATACAGATTTCTCGGAAGTTGTTGGGATGTGTTTGTCAACGGTGCGATGTCAGTGGGCATCGACGATCCGGAAGAACTGCTGAAAGATGAGACCGTCGCCGACGAGATCGCCTCCGCGATCAACGAGAGAACAAAGAAGATCAGAGACAGTGTCAAGGCCGCCATGAAGAAGGTCTCGAACAACGTATCTGGAAAGGAGATCTTCAGGAGTGACAGGAACAGAAGCGTTTTCGTTACGCGTAAAGCGCTG
>JBAYAO010000024.1:0-16804 GCA_041669745.1 Candidatus Methanomethylophilaceae archaeon
CTGCTCTCTCTGGGTCTTACCTCCACCAGCAGCGGGGCCTCTATACCGGCACCGACGATCATGGCCATCCCGATGGGCATGGTCTGTATCTCGTCGGTCATCCCGTTCGTAAGACCTTCGATCGAGGCCGATATGGCCTTCAGATCGTTGGGGTTCGTGACCTTGAGTATGATCTGCGTGCCGCATTGGCTGAGTACGTTCTTATCGATCTTTGCCGGTCTCTGACTGATGACCATGAGGCCCAGTCCGAACTTCCTTCCTTCCGACGCGATCGTGGCCAGCGGTTTGGACGAGAGTACGAGCCCCTGCTGAGGGCAGTAATTGTGCGCCTCCTCGATGACGAACATCATCGGCGGGATCGCATCCATCTTACGTGTCTCGAAAAGGAATGTGCTGAGACGTTTCACGACCAGTTGCTGGATATCCGGAGGGACGCCCTTCAGGTTGATGATCGTCGTCATCCCCTTTTTCACCAGTTCGTTGATGTGGTTGCCCCTGGTGGCGAATATCCCCATATCGTCGAGATATTCCAGTTCGTTGATCAGGACGGAGTTCTTGTTGTCGGGTTCCACGTAAAGCATGTCTATGAGGCCGCGGACGGAGTACATGTCCTGATGTTCGCGCAACGAGTCGAGCGCCCTCTTCAGACTGGGAAGATAAGCCCGGACATCGTTCGTGCGCGTCAGTTCGAGTATCTCCCTGGCCTCCAGGGTCCTGAATGTGAATTTCAGGGGTTTGATGTTCCTGTTCCTGTCCTCGGTCACCCCGAACTCGACGATATGGTCGGCATACCCTCTCGGCACTACGTTGAACTTTGGGTCACCGGGTTTTCCGACATCCCTCATGGCTCCGTATTCGCCGTGGGGATCTATGATCATGCAGGTCACGTTGTGCTTCATCAGCTCCTCTATTATGTCGCCGGACATGTAACTCTTGCCGCCTCCGGTCTTTGCCAGAACACATACGTGTCTCTGCAGCAGTTCGTTGATATCCAGTGCTATCGGGAGGTCGTGACCGTGAAGGAGTCCGACGTAGCCGTCGACCTTCGGGTTCAATTTCAGTCCGAGGACGGATTGGACCAGGGCGGCGTCGGCGCGTTTGACGTCGGAACCGGCCTTGAAGGTCGTTCTGGGCATCAGTAGGAGGCCTCTGTCGTTCCTGTAACCGATCACATCGATGTGGGCGCTGACCATCTCCTCGATCTCCGTGGCGGTCGTTATGGAGGTGCTTTTCTCCAGGGAGAGGTTGGTCTTTCTCACCAGGGATCCAACCTGGCACAGGACGTTTCCGTAATCTTCATGGTTGACCATCACATATTCGGAGCGTTCAAGATGTTCCGAGACGCGGCAGTCGAAGAAGGATGTTCCAACATTGCCGTAGATGATACCGACCGTGTCCGAGGATCCCTTCTGCACGTGCGGCATCGGAGGTCTCGTCACTGCGACGGGAGTCTTCGCTGCGTTTTCGGGATCAGATACCGTCACGGTATCCTGTCCCGTCCCTCTCGTCGGCGGTCTCTTATTCAAATTAAACAACGACATCTACGCATCCCCGTGAGTCATGGGACAGCGCCCATAAAGATTTTGTTGGAGGACGTGTCCGCTAGGTATAATATACGGCAGGGCTTACGGAAAGTCATGATAGTCGTAGGCGGTTCGTCGTCAAGAGACCTGGCCAAGGAATTGGCCAGGGTGCTCGGCTGCACGTATATTCAGGCTGCCTCCACAAGGTTCCCGGACGGGGAGTGCTACACAAGGATCGACAGCGAGGCATTGGATGATGACGTCGTTATCGTTCAGAACACGTATCCCGATGGCAATCTCGTGGAGATGTTCCTTCTCCAGGATGCCGTTAGAAGAATGGGTGCGAGGACCATAACCCTCGTGATACCGTATTTCGGTTACGCGAGACAGGACAGGGTCTTCAAGACAGGGGAGCCGGAGAGCGCGAAGACCATCTCCCAGCGTCTTGCGTTCATATGCGACCGCGTTGTAACGGTTGACATACACAAGGAGGATGTCCTCAAGTACTTCGACTGTCCGACCAAGGATGTCAAGGCGGCACCCGCGATCGCCGATTACTTCAGGGACAAGAACATAGACATGGTGCTGTCGCCGGATATCGGTGCCGCGGGACGCGCAAAGGATGTGGGGGACAGGATAGGGAAACCGTACGACCATCTTGAGAAGACCAGGCTGTCAGGTACGGAGGTCCGTATCCAGCCCGCATCGTCCGACTGCTCCGGAAAGAACGTCCTGATCGTCGACGACATCATAGCGACGGGCGGGACGATAATCGCAGCCACGAGCCAGCTCAAGGAGGCAGGTGCCAAGAGCGTCACCGTTGCATGCACGCACGGCGTCTTCGTCAACAACGCCCTGGAGAGACTGACCGGAAGCTCATTGGACGGGATCCTGTGCTGCAACACACTGGAGAACAAGGTTTCGCACATATCCGTCGCAGAGGTCATCGCGGAAGCGTTGAACGGCAAATGGTGAACCCGATGCAGAAAGACAAGGAATACAACGAGTGGTACCTCGATATCGTCGAGAAAGCCGCCCTATCCGACAAGAGATACCCGATCAAGGGCATGAACGTCTGGACACCGTACGGGTGGAAGATAATGAGGCACATAGACGCGTACATCCGCAGGGAACTCGATTCCACGGGTCACGACGAGGTGTCCTTTCCGCTCCTGATCCCGGAGACGGAATTCAAGAAGGAGAAGGAGCACATCAAGGGATTCGATTCCGAGGTCTACTGGGTGACACATGCCGGACTGAACGAATTGGACGTCCGTCTGATCCTCAGGCCTACGAGCGAGACCGCGATGTACCCGATGTTCTCCCTGTGGGTGAGATCCCATCAGGACCTTCCGCTCAAGATCTATCAGATAGTCAACACATTCCGTTACGAGACCAAACAGACCCGTCCGTTCATCCGTGTCAGGGAGATACATTTCTTCGAATCGCATACATGCCACGACACGGAGGAGGACGCGCAGTGCCAGATAGAGGAGGATCTCGTCATTCTGTCGAAGGTCATGGAAAAACTCTGTCTGCCGTACTATCTCCTCAGGCGCACGGAATGGGACAAGTTCCCCGGTGCATACTACACCGTCGGAATCGATACTGTCATGCCCAACCACAGGACACTGCAGTTGGGTTCGGTACATCACTACCGTACGAACTTCTCGGTCCCGTACGACATAACGTACGAGGACGAGAGCGGGGAACACAGATACGTCCACCAGACGACATTCGGGATGAGCGAGAGACTTCTGGGAGCGGTGATAAGCGTCCACGGCGATGACAAGGGATTGATACTGCCGCCGGCGGTCGCGCCGTTCGAAGCGGTGATAATACCGATATTCTCAAAGAAGAACACCGAGGAGGTGTCATCGGAAGCGGAAAAGGTCAGAACTGTCCTCGGGGACGCGGGCATACGTGTGAAACTGGACGACAGGGACGACAGGCCCGGAAGCAAGTTCTACGACTGGGAGATCAAAGGCGTCCCGCTGAGACTGGAGATCGGGGGCCGTGACATCGAGAACAAGGTGGTGTCGTTCGCGAGGAGGGACAACGGCGAGAAGGGAGCGATCTCGAGGGAGAGTCTGGTTCCGGGGGTGAGGCTGAT
Source organism: Candidatus Methanomethylophilaceae archaeon (assembly GCA_041669745.1). Lineage (GTDB taxonomy): Archaea > Thermoplasmatota > Thermoplasmata > Methanomassiliicoccales > Methanomethylophilaceae > JBAZDV01. The sequence goes on from JBAYAO010000024.1 coordinate 3,637, forward strand.
CCTCGAAGAGATCATGAAGGACATGAGCGAGAAAGCCAAGAGGTTCCAGAACGCATCGGTGGTCGATCTGGCTTCGGCGGACGATATTCCGAAGGAGGAGGACGACGGTGCTTCGGAGCGCGTGTACAGATTCGGATGGTGCGGATGCGAGGAATGCGGTCACAGGTTCGAGGACGAACACGACATCAAGATCCTGGGCACGCCGTACATACACGAGGACTTCAGGGGCAGATGCATAATCTGCGGCAAGGACGTCGATACCGCCGCATACGCGGCACGCACCATGTAGAAGGACGCTCCGGCGTCCTTTCCCTTTCAGGTTTTCATCTTATCCTTGGCCTCGGCATAGCTGAGATCGGCCACATCGAGGGAGACCCAGCCGTCCTCCAGCTGTTTTATCTCGAGATTGTATTCCCCTGCGAATTCTTCCGTGCACCTGTGGAAATTCTCCTGGTCGCCGAGGCCCGTCTGTATCTCCATGACGTACTTGTAATCCGCCATCTCGAGGATCATCCGGAACATCTCCCTGTCGTTCTTGTCCACACCTTTGAAGAGTTCCATCCTCTTCATGAATTCCTCGAAATTGCAGGACATCGCAGGCGTGAAATACATTATGCCGGGATATTTCCTCAGAAGTCTCAGGTAATTCTCCGTTCCTCCGACGGGTACGCAGATGCAATCGTCACATACCTGCCCCTTCCTGTCCTTCATGATGGTGACAGGAACGGTGAGGAACTCCCTTCCCCATTCTTCGATGCCGTCCAGTCCTTTCCCGCATCTTCCGTAGTACAGCATGATGCTATCCGTGCGGTCCTGGAATTCGACAAGAAGTTCGCGTATCCTGTTCTTGAGATTCTCGGGTTCCTCATGGAGTCCGAGGTCCATCATCCATATTATGACGCTGAATCTGTCATCCGGAATATAGATCCTGTTATCGAGATAATTCCTTTCGTTGAGGAGCGTGAACCCGATCCCGTTCTTGTCCAGTTTCGGGACGATCGTCTTGGTGAACGTGTTGTCCAGGAGATAGACATCCTTCTCATCCTTGTCAGAGAGGAGATTGTGTATCATCTCATCCTCGAGCATGGGGCAGACCATCATCCCCAGTTTTCCAGACACCATATCCCCGTGGAACGATGTGGGGATATTTAAAAAGGTCGCTAACTGTTGTGTTGGTTCTCCGTTTCGGTCGTCGTACCGTTCCCGTTGCCTAGAACCTCGGGAAAGGATTAATCGAAAGAGGGATATGCGGTACCATGGTCTTCGCAGAGAACGAATTCATCTACCTCATGGACGGCAGCGGAAAGAAACATTGGCTGAAGGTATCGTTCGGAATGCTCAAGATAGCATCGTTGGGTACGGTCGACGGTTCGCGTCTCAGGGATATGGACGACGGTTCCGTCATGACCATAGCCGGAAGGGAATTCACGGCCTTTCGTCCCGGCACGGCGGAACTGATAGAATCGCTGGAACGCGGGGCACAGATAATCACCGCGAAGGACGCGGCCTCCATCCTCTTCAACTGCGACATCAGATACGGCGATTCGGTGCTGGAGGTGGGTGCCGGTTCAGGTGCCCTGACGACGGCGTTGCTGAGGGCGGTCGCTCCCGGAGGCAAGGTGCACACCGTGGAATTCAAGGAGGAGAACGCGCTCCGTGCACAAAGGAACATCAAGCGCACGGGTCTGGACGGATACTGGACGTATCAGCTGGGCGATGCGAGGGAAACGGCCGTCGATTTCGATGCGGACGCGTTGATAATGGATATGCCGGATCCGGAATTGGCACTGGAGAATCTCATGCCGTGTCTCAGAGCGGGAGGGAGGATATGCGCTTACATACCCAACACCAATCAGTTGGAACTCATCGTGAACGCGTTGCGCGAGAAGGGCTTCCGCGACGTCCACGCGATAGAGATCATACAGCGCGAGATGGAGGTGCATCGCGGAGGGGTTAGGCCGTCCTTCGAGATGCTTGGGCATACGGGCTATCTGGTCTTCGGCAGGAAGAGGGCCTGAATCCGAAGTCCGGAAAGGCATCTGAAAACCGGCCCCGTAACGGTTTTAATCATGTACGCGCATGAGCGTGCAATGGCTACAGTCGAGATCAGGGTGGAGCTCAAGAAAGGCGTTGCCGATCCTGAGGGGAAGAACACGAAGAAGACACTGGAGGCCCTCGGTTTCACTGGCGTAGATTCCGTCAAGACCATCAAACTGTTCGAGATGGAGCTTGATATGGACACTGCCGAGGCCGAGAGGGCCGGTGAGGAGATGTGCAAGAAGCTCCTGGCCAATCCCGTGATACAGAACTATACCGTGACGGTGAGATGATCCAGTGCCCACAGAAAGGCTGATGGTCAGACGCGATGTTCCCTTTTCGCTTTACGACGTCGATATACTGAAGGCGACGGATGACGAACTGAAGGAGATCTCCTCGGAGATGGGGCTGAGCCTCTCCCTGAGCGAGATGAAGGTCATCGTCGATTACTTCGGGAAGGCGGGAAGGAATCCCACGGACATAGAGCTGCAGTCCCTGGGACAGGCATGGAGCGAACATTGCTGCTACAAGAGTTCCAAGAACATCCTGAGAGAATTCGTCTTCGCCATCGACAATCCCGACATACTCTCGAGAGGGGATGCCGGCGTCATGGTCTTCGACGACGATTACGGATATGCACTGAGGATCGAAAGCCATAACCACCCGTCGGCCATAGAGCCGTACGGAGGTGCCGCCACAGGCATCGGCGGGATACTGAGGGACGTGGTGTGCATGGGCGCTCAGCCCATAGGTCTCGTCGACCCTCTGTGCTTCGGTCCGATAGACATGAAAGGAGCGTTACCGGCGGGCATAAAGCATCCGCGGTATCTGATGAACGGTGTGGTCTCCGGCATCAGGGATTACGGTAACCGCGTAGGAGTGCCGACCATATCGGGCGGGATATTCTTCGATGAGAGATATACAGGGAACTGTCTCGTCAACGTCGGATGTCTGGGAATAGTCCCAAGGAAGGACCTGGCGTTGAATTATGCAGGCGGTCCCGGCGAGATGATGATACTGATAGGAGGCCGTACGGGACGCGACGGGATCCACGGGGTGACGTTCGCGTCGGCGGATCTCACGTCCACATCGGACAGGGATTCCAGAGGAGCGGTCCAGCTGGGCGATCCGATCACCAAGGAGCCCACCATACACGCATGTCTGGAAGTCAACAGGAGAGGTCTGATAACGGGTATGAAGGACCTCGGCGGCGGCGGTCTGAGCTGTGTGATCGGCGAAATGGCATTGGAGGCCGGATGCGGTGCGGATGTGGATCTGGAGAAGGTTCCGCTGAAAGAGGAGGGCCTATCTCCATGGGAGATATGGATCTCCGAATCCCAGGAACGTATGATGGTGACATGTCTCCCGGAGAATGCGGACAGGATACTGGAGATCTTCGATATGTGGGATGTCCTCGCCACGGTCGTGGCCAGGACGACGGACACACCGCATACGCGTCTGTTCTGGAGAGGGGAGCCGATCTTCGACATGGACCTGGAATTCCTCACGGGCGGTCCGCGTTACGACAGGCCGTACACGGTGCCTGCGGTCTCGTCCAAGAAGGACGAGAGGTTCCCGGAGATACACTCATACAACGACGTTGTACTGACCATGCTGTCGGATCTCAATGTCGCATCCAAGGAATGGGCCATCCGTCAATACGACCACGAGGTCCGTGCATCGACGGTTGTAAAACCGATGGTCGGGGAGATGAACAACACGGGACCGGGAGATGCGGCGGTGCTGATGCCCGTACCCGGAAGATGGAAAGGCCTCGCAGCGGCGGTGGGATGCAATCCGTGGTTCACGTCAGAGAATCCGTACAACGGCGGCATGGCCTCGGTCGATGAGGCGTGCCGCAATCTTGTCGCGGTGGGTGCCAGGCCCCATGCGCTCACGGACTGTCTCAATTTCGGCAATCCGGAGAAACCGGAGAGACTGGGGGAGTTCAGGGAGGCCGTCAGAGGGATAGGTGACCTTTGCGTTAGGATGAATCTGCCCATACCTTCCGGTAACGTCAGTTTATACAACGAGGCGCCAGGGGGAGTCTTCATCCTTCCGACGCCGATGATCCTCGGAACGGGGCTCATCAAAGATGTGAGGAAGGCCGTGACCGCCGACATGAAGGCGGAGGACAACCGCCTCTACATCATAGGGGAGACGAAGGACGAGATGGGGGGATCGCTGCTGTTCCGCAAATTCGGAGGGAAGGGAGGCGACGTACCGGGCGTGGATGCCGACAATCTGATCAAGATGACCGATGCCGTCCTGGAAGCGATGGACGGAGGACTCGTCAAGAGCTGTCACGACTGTTCCGACGGTGGACTCGCCGTCGCAGCGGCGGAGATGTGCATATCAGGAAACATCGGCGTGACGATGGACCTCGCAGGGATGGGTCCGCTCTCAATGGAAAGGAAACTGTTCTCGGAGAGCAACACCCGTTGGCTGGCAGAGGTGAGCGATAAGGATGCCGATGCGTTCCAAAGCATCATGGGTGACGGTGCGGTGTGCATCGGAAGGACCGGCGGTAACAGATTCGTGGTGAGGGACGCCATCGATCTAGGTGTATCGGACATCAGGAAGGCCTGGAACGATCCTATCTGGAATATCATGGGAGGTGTCTCGGAATGAAGGCAGAGGATGTCAGGGTCTGCGTCCTGAGGATCGAGGGAACGAACGGCGAGGACGAGATGTACGAGGCCTTCAGGATGGTAGGGGCCTCTCCGGAGAAGGTGCACCTCAAACAATTGGCGGGGCGGGTGCCCCAAGACATGATCAGGGATATCGAGGATTACGACGTCCTTGTGCTGCCCGGAGGGTTTTCGGCAGGGGACTACGTCCGTGCCGGAGCGATATTCGCGGCCAGAATAAAGGCCGCTATCGGACCGCAGATCAGGGAATTCGTCGAAATGGAAAAGCCAGTCCTCGGGGTCTGCAACGGATTCCAGATCCTTGTGGAGCTGGGATTGCTGCCTGCGATCGGAGAGGTGATGTCCCCTGTTCCGACGGCCGCGCTATACACGAACGATTCAGCGAGGTTCGAATGCCGCCCCACGCTCCTCAGGAATGACAACCGCGGTAAATGCATATTCGTTTCGGACATACCGCAGAGGAAGGTCGTCATGTTCCCGTCCGCGCATGCCGAGGGGAAACTCATGAGTGCGGATCCGAAATTCGTCGAGAAACTCGACGAGAACGATCAGATAGTCTTCAGATACGTCGGACCCGACGGCGAAAGACCGGAATATCCGTGGAATCCGAACGGCTCGCCGTCCGATATCGCAGGAATATGCAATCCGGCAGGCAATGTGCTCGGATTGATGCCGCATCCCGAACGTGTGATGACGAGATTCACGCATCCGGACTGGACAAGGGGTTACTCCTCGGAAGAGGGGGACGGTATGGCGGTGTTCCGTTCGGTGATGAGAAAGTTCAGGAAATGATTTCCCGGGGGTTCTTCACCCCGGAACGTCCTCAGATCTCGACCCTGACGTCGATACGGCTGTCGTCCGTGAGGCTCAGTGTCCTTCTGAGGTGGTATTGGCATATGATCTCGATGACCTCCCTGTAATGTGACCTCTCGGGCACTACGACCGCGCACTCGATATTCCTGATCTTGGCCTTGTACGCGATGACGTTCCCGAAACTCCTGCCCTCGTTAGTGAATCCCTGTATCAGATGTCCGGCGGTACTCCTGATCAGGTCAAGTTTGCCGATATCCTCTTTGTCGATGGTCACATTCAGTGTGCCCTCGAACGGTCTGAAGCCCAGAACCTTCTCGAATTGGTCCATGTACTGTTTCTGGCATATGTAATATCCGCCTTCGCCCATTCCGGCCGTGACGGTTCCATGGATCACGATATGGTCCGAAAGTTCGAAGATGCGGCGGTACTCGTTGTACTCCTTCTTCAGTTCCTCGACGCCCTTGTCGGTGAGTTTTATACGCTGTCTCCTCGCACCCAGGTCGCGTACGATAAATTTCTCGTCCAAAAGCTCCAGGATCCTCTTGGAGGCGGATTGTTGGCTCATCTCCAAAGCATCACCCAATTCACGCGACGACACAGCGATGTAATCGTCGATGCCACCGAGCAGCGCGATCTTCCGTAAAGCAAATGTGAACTTCTCATCCATCGATGAGAATCAATTCTTACGAGGTAATAAACATTACCATAAAATGATTAGATGGTCGAATTATTGGTAAATAAAAGTTGGTTTGAAAAAAGGTTTATGCTCTGTCCGTGACGATCCATTTCGCAGTGGACGGGCATGCCGCCAGCAACGCAACGAATAAAGCAATCAGGAAGAGAATCGCTCCGAAATACTGGTCCATCGTCTTGTACAGGATGTCGCATGCGATCACAGCGACATTCATGAAACTGAGGAACACCGTAGATTTCCAGGAGCTCTGACCGTTTCTGTAGAGGGTACCACCGACCGCGAAGAACAGCACCGCGATGAGTAAGGCCAATCCGATCTCGGCGAGCACCTTTTCGCTGCCGGGATCGAAATATATAGCCATGGAGGCGATCGTCAAGATGCCGCCGATGATAGCCAGAGCAGAAGTGATTATGACTTTGCCAGGTCTTTCGCCCATATTATGCACCTATGCTGGAAAGTGCATTCTCATTTATTAATCTGTAGGAGTGAAAAGATGGAAAGGGCACGGGTGCCCGTTTATTCCAGAATGAATTTGCATCCCTGGACTGCAAGCCAAGCGAGGCCGCATATGACTGCGATGGCCTCTATCATGCCGTCAACAGGTTCGAATGCCGCTGTCCAGAGCACTATCGCTATCAGTACTACAGCGATACCGCCGGGAACTAGATGTCCGACCTTCCAGTCGCTTGCGGTCATCGAGATCGCCGAGCAGGCCGCGAACACGACCAGTGCGTACGCGATGGGGGTGTGGTAGTCAGAGTTCTGCGGGAAGAGACCGAGACATGCGAGCATCGCACCGGCGAAGATCAGGAGGATACTGGCGATCTGATGGCCGACCGATTCGTTGAGGGTCGCACCGTACGCGCCGAAGACAAGGATCAGAAGACCCGCGATCACACATCCGTAGTTGAAGAAGTACTTCGCGTCAGTGTCGGAGACACCGAGGTCGCTGAGCATATCGGTCCCGAACACCCATGAGGTGTCGATCAGAGAGGCGAATAGCCAGGCGAGTGTGAACGCGAGTACGGCGATCAGTCCGATACCGCCTAGGACGGTACCGGAGGCTTTACAGCATTTCATGGACCGCACATTCTTTTTTCGGTCATAAATAGTTGTCCATCGGAAGGCGTCATTGTTCGTCCGAGGAGTGCTGACCTCCGCTCATACGGACCTTCTGCCTGTAGGCCTCGAACTTCTTACCTTCTGCCCTGAGATACAGTGTCTTGGTGAACGGCAGGATCTTGAAGAGCACCATGGCGACGGAGAACAGTCTGCATGGCCGCACTCTCTTCTTCCCCCTTTCCATGCCCCTGACCATCCTGCGGGCTACGACATCCGGGGTCTGCAGAGGATACGGTTTTGCGAATTCCAGTTCGCTGGCCGTGCTGAAGAAGTTCGTGTCGGTCGCGACCGGGAACAGCGTGATCACGTGCACGTTGTCAGGTTTCTCGAGACCTATCGTCTCTTGAAATCCGTTGATCGCGAACTTCGACGACGAGTACAGCGTGAATCCCGGCATCCCCATGTACCCCATGGCGGATCCGGTGATGGCGAAGATCCCCTTCCTGCCGTCCAGATGTTGTACGAATCTCTGATATGAGTATATCGGTGAGAAAACATTGGTGGCGAATATACGCTGCACGCGGTCCCAGTCCACATAATCCATCTCCTCGTAGTACGAGAAGCCGGCATTGGCGTAGAATATGTCGACGCCGCCCATCGCATCTTCCGCGTTACGGAAGATCGTGTCTATGTTCTCGGGCTTCGAAACGTCGCACTCGAACGGTATGACCCTATTTCCGTATTCTTCGGCGAATTTCGCGATGCCGTCCGTATTCAGGTCGACGGCGAAGACGGTGTTGCCCTTCTTTCTGAGCAGCAGGTCCATCACTTCCAGGCCTATACCGCTGTTCGCACCTGTGATGACGATCCTCATATCGGTGATCTCGGGCATCAGCCGGTAGAGGTCGGAGTGGTCCTATAAATGTTGGCAAGAGCGTCGTCCCAAATCAGAATCTGACCGTAGGATTGACGTACCTCTCTTTTTTCACTGTGCTTCTTCCGAACTCTATGGCTTCCATGGGACATCTGTGGATGCATGCGAGGCACCTGTAGCATCTCTCCTTGACCCATACGGGTCTTCCGTCGACGATCCTGATGGCATCATCGGGGCATATCTCGGAGCATTTCCCGCAACCGTTGCATTTCTGGGTTGCATGGAATCTTCTCGTCCTGCGTCCGTATACGTAGAAGGGTCTGCTGAAGGACGAAACGACCGATGGCAGTTTTCCCTTGTGATCGTCGCAGTCCCTTCCTTCGGTGCTTCCCAGACGATCTGCTATCGTTGCGGCGTTCTCCTCTGCGGCTCGTATGAGCTGCGCCCGTCTCTCCTTGTTCGGTACACTCAGCAGCGGGATGTAGTTCTCGGGCATCGGTACGGAGAAGATCTTATCCAGGCTGAATCCTCTCTTGGCGATCAGCTTGGAGGCCTGCCTGCCTGTGGTCCCGGTGAACGTGCCGAATGTCAGGACCAGGAACATGGACGGTCGCTTTCCATTGAAGGACACCTTGCCGATGAACTCCTCCACCGGCAGCGGCAGTCCGTAGAAGTACACCGGACACACGATACCGGCCGTTTCGCCATCCGTCAGGTCGAAATCGGTCTCACCGTGTCTCAGGGAATCGCCGATGGAGACCATTCGGTCCCCACGTATCCTTCCTATGATTCCAGCTACCTGCAGAGAGTTGCCCGTGGCTGAGAAATAGAATATCACGGGGGAGCGAACGGCGTCCCGGGTATAAACGGGAAGCGGTGGCGGTTTCTTCAGAACATTATAAATTCACGTTGCGTATCTGACGATGGTCGTTTCGGAGCGTCATTGCATGAAATTCATCTATTTTGTCGGTACTGCGGGGAGCGGGAAGAGCACATTGGTCCAGGCCTACAAGGAGTGGTTGGACTATCACGGTGTGGACTCAGTCGTGCTGAATCTCGATCCCGGTGCGGACTCGATCCCGTATGTCGCCGATGTGGACATCAGGGAATGGGTCGCGTTGGATGAGGTCATGGACGAGTATTCACTCGGGCCCAACGGTGCCCAGGTCGTTGCCGCGGACCTCATGGCCGTCAACATCGAAAAACTGACGGATGCCGTCAAGGACCTCGAGACGAAATATGTCCTCGTCGACACCCCGGGACAGTTGGAGCTGTTCGCGTTCAGGGAATCCTCCAACGTCATCATAGATGCGCTGGGGAAGGACAGGTCGATGATAATCTACCTTTCGGATCCTATGCTCTGCAAGAACTCCAACGGATTCATATCGAGCATGGTACTGTCGTCGCTGGTCCAGTTCAGACTGGAACTGCCGATGTTCAACGTTCTGACGAAGACGGACCTCCTCCAGAAAGAGGAGATGGACAGGCTCATAACATGGTTCGGTGATTCCTACAGTCTCTACGGCGACCTTCTGGACAACGATGCCAATCCCCAGACGGTCGTGGGCACGGAACTGCTGAAGGCCCTGGAGAACGTAGGGGTGTTCGGGGAGATGCGTGCCGTATCGGCCAAAGAGGGCACAGGTATGGAAGAGCTGTATGCCGCCATGCAGCTGCAGTTCTTCGGCGGAGAAGATTCCGAACCGGAATGATCCGGTCGTCCCACTGTGCAATGAACAATCTTCACATCCACCGGTAAGACCAAAGGACGCTGATGGCGAACGCCGGTCAGACGATCAGCCGGGACAGGATGTTCATCCGAACATCAATGCCGGTACCTGTTTTATCTTGTTCCTTCCGGCCTCGAGCACCTTCGTCTTGGCTTTAACGAAATCATCCATGGTCACAGTGTCGCGTCCGTCCCTGATCGCAAGCATCCCCGCTTCCGTGCAGATGGATTTGATCTCGGCACCGGATGCGCCTTCGGTCAGATCCGATAACTTTCTCGGGTCTATTTCCGATTCGGTGTTCATGTGTTTGATGTGGATCCTGAAGATCTCGGTACGCGCTTCCACGTCCGGAAGTCCCACGTCTATGATACGGTCGAATCTTCCCGGCCTGAGCAGCGCATCATCCAGGATATCGGGTCTGTTGGTGGCACCGATGATCTTGACGTTGCTCACGGGAGTGAAACCGTCAAGCTCCGCGAGGAGCTGCATCAGCGTCCTCTGGACCTCCCTGTCACCAGACGTTGCGACGTCCAGTCTCTTCGCACCCACCGAATCCAACTCATCGATGAAGATGATGCTCGGAGCCTTCTCCTTGGCGAGATCGAAGAGCTCGCGCACGAGTCTCGCGCCTTCGCCGATGTATTTCTGGACGAGCTCGGAGCCGACGAGCCTGATGAACGTTGCCTGCGTGGCGTTCGCGACGGCTTTGGCCATCATGGTCTTTCCGGTTCCGGGAGGACCGACGAGAAGAACGCCCTTGGGCGGCTCTATCCCGACCTTGATATAGAGCTCCGGTCTCAGCAGCGGGTCCTCTACGGCCTCGCGCAATTCCACCATCTGGGACTTGAGACCGCCGATGTCAGCGTACGTGATGTCGGGTCTGTCCAGTATCTCCGCTCCGGTGACAACCGGGTCCCATGGTGCGGGCAGGACGTTCATCACCGCGAGGGTCTGCTTGTTTAGTGATACTCTCGATCCGGGGATCAGATCCTCGACCGGGCAGTACTCCGAGACCGATACTATGAAGTCGGGACCGGTAGAACTCTTCACGACTACACGGTTGTCCGGAAGGACATCCCTGAGCGTTCCGATGATGAGTGGGGGACTCTTGAGCCTCTCCATCTCGCTTCTGAGCCTGGTAAGGTCCTTCTGGAGTCTGAACAATTCGCTCTCAGAATAACGTTTATCGTTCTCGGCGTTTTGGAGATCTTCCATAAGCCTGACGTTCCTCTCCTCAAGCGTCAATATCTTCGCTTTCAGTTCGGAGGTCAATTCGTCATTTTGAGCGTCATCCATAGAGTCTACCTCGTTTCGCCCTATGCATCACCCCTTTTATTACTTTTGGGACTTCGGTTCCGCGGGGATGTACGGTCGGTGCATCAGTTTTAATTATCTGCTTGCTTTCTGAGGTATGATGATCTGCGAAATGTGCGGTAAGGAGGTACCGGTCACCAAGCCGGTGTTCATAGAGGGATCGAGACTTAGCGTGTGTCCCAACTGTTCCAAGTTCGGTGATGAGAACAGGGGCGCCACGAGTGCCAAAGGAGGTCCCGCCCCCAGTGCGGAGATCATCGAACAGCGTCTGCAGAAGCGTGAGAGGCGCATGCAGACCAGGGATGTTTATGCAGGCGTCGAGACGACTCAGATCATCGACGACTACGGAACGGCTATCAAGAATGCCCGTTCAGCGAGAGGCATGGAGCTGGAACAGTTCGCGGCCATGATAAGCGAGAAGAAAGGTACGCTCGCCAAGGTGGAAGCGAACGATCTCGTTCCGGACGACAAACTCGTGAGGAAGATCGAGAAAGCGCTGGACATAAGATTGATGGAGACCGTCTCTTCCGGTTCTCCGATAGGCGGCGGTCAGTCCGGGAACAGGATGACGCTCAGCAATTTCATCAAGAAGGAATGATCATTCCTCTGCCGCGTTGCGGTAGACCGTTTCGATGAACGGCGAAATATCGATGCCCCTGTCCCTCAGGACGATCAGTCCCGCTGCGGCGACGTCTATGTTAAGCTTCTTCTGGATCATGTTGCTGGCGGCGATGAACTCCTTCTTCTTCATTCCCGATCTTTCGGCCTCCGCCATGAGTGCTGGGAGAACGTCCTTTTCTTTTGCAGGCGGCACTGCCGTTTTTTCGACAGAAAGATCATTCAGAAGGTCCGCCGGCGGTCTGTAGGCGACCGGTATGTCTATTTCCGACGTCTCGAAGTTCGCTTTGATATACTCTCCGTTACTCTCGAACGTTCCGTTCTTCAGAAGTGCCGACAGGAGTCTCTGTGCGTCCCTGTAAGGCATCCAATGGAGGTCCATCGAGATGCCCATGAGGAATTCTTTCTCGGTTATGACGCCCTTTCCTTTATTGCGGAGGAAAGCAGCGGCACAAAGTGTCAGGCCGTCCGTCATGTTCCTTTGATGAGCGAAGCGGTATATATTTTGTTTTCAATGCACGTGTCGGAGCGGGAAGGTGCCTGCACCTGCGGAGAGGGACTCGCAATTCCAAAACCTTTATAATTAAGAGCCTAATATCCGAACACTCCGGTATGGTGAACTATGAAGTACACTAGATTTGAGAAGGCAAGGATTATCGGTGCAAGGGCGCTTCAGATATCGTTCGGCGCACCTGTTCTCGTAGACTATCCGGCGGATATGCTGGAACCGATAGACATCGCCATGCTGGAATACGAGAAGGGCGTTGTCCCTATCACTGTTACCAGAGAATGAATGGGGTTTACACATGAGTGAAGCGGAAAACACCGAATTATTGGTCGCCGAGGACATATACCTCACGTCGGGCGTACACATCGGCACACAGCAGAAAAGCGCTGACATGAAGGATTTCATATACAAGGTCAGGCAGGACGGATTGTACGTCCTTGACGTCAAGAAGACGGATGAGAGGATCAGGGCGATAGCCAAGTTCCTATCTCGTTTTGACCCAAAGAGGATCCTGGTCGTTTCCGCAAGGCAGTACGGACAGAAACCCGCAAGGGAGTTCTCCAGAGCGATCGGAGCACCCGCTTTCGCAGGTCGTTTCGTTCCGGGAATCCTGACCAATCCTATGAATGCGGGTTTCATGGAGCCGGAAGTTCTGGTGTGCACTGATCCTGCAGCGGACAAACAGGCGCTCAAGGAAGCTTTGGACATCGGCATCCCGATCGTTGCGATGTGCGATGCCAACAACGAGACCAGGAATGTCGATCTCGTCCTTCCGACCAACAACAAAGGAAGGCGTGCGCTCGCATGCATATACTGGGTCCTCACCAGAGAGGTCCTCATCGCGAGGGGGGATCTTAAGGACCCCGC
>JBAYAO010000025.1:0-15635 GCA_041669745.1 Candidatus Methanomethylophilaceae archaeon
CGCTTGTGTACTCCATATACAATTCCATAGACCAGAACTCCGATGCCAGTTCGGTCGGGACTTATATGTCCGCCACCGAAGAGAATGTATTGGAAGCGATTCAGACCACGTGCAAGATCTATTGCGATCTGAAGAAAGACGGTCTTCAGAAAGGTGAATTGGACAGGGCGAGGAATCTTGTGAAGGGCGCAACCGTCAGATATATGGAATCAACGGAACACAGGATGTATTCGTTGGCGAAAAATTTCATCATAACAGGTCGGCCCGACACCATAAGGGAACGTCTTGCGGCACTCGATGCCGTGACTGAGGAGGATATAATGCGTGTTGCTCAGGATATAATCTCTCCGAACGCGCTCAACATCGTAATGTACGGCAACAAGGTCAGGGATATGAAGGATTTCGACATCAGTCAGATCGAGCTTTGAATTTGTATATCAGGTCCAGAACAGCATCTACAGCGGCATCCGCAGCGATTTCTACCGCGGGCGTCATCCCCTCCCGGACGGTCTGGATATCTTCGACCTCTATTGCGACAAAACGTATGGATTCAGGCATCTGTTCCGGTTCCAGGTCGCGTCCGATCTTTATGGCCGTGGCAAGATTCATATCATGCGCGGATGCGCTGGTTATGGTAGGTGCGAAGTCCTCCGGGTTAAAAAGCAGCACCGTTCCCACGTCGTGTTGGAACGTCTGTATGGAATCGACTATGATCGCATAGCGGTGACCCCACAACACCGGAATTATGTCCAATCCCCCTATCGCCTCCTGGCATGTCTCCACATCATCCAGTTTCATTTCCTCTATCTTCTGTGCGACCACGAGGCCTACTGCATCATCGGACATTATCGGACTTCCCAGTCCGACCACGAGGATATTGTCAGAAATTCGATTCATCGATGATCTCCTCTTTTTCCTTCTTCAGTTTGTTCACTATGCCAAGAACACTTAAAAATATGATCGGTGCCAGAGCAATCAATGCGATTATGCCGAATCCGTTTATGACGGCCTCCATACCGGTGTATTTCGCGCTTGCGAGACCGGTATACATCGACAGCAGTATCGCAACGGACATGGGTCCGGTTGCTACACCGCCGGCATCGAACGAAATGCCGGTCATATCATGGTCGCCGAAATACATCAGGACCATCGCGAGGATATATCCCGGTACGATGATCCAGACGAAAGGTATGTCAAAGATGATTTTGGCCATAGCGATCGCCACGAACAACGATACTCCAAGGGATATCACGGTGAAGATCAGTCTGCTTGGGAGCAGCCCCTGAGACGAAGCCTCAACCTGTCTGCCAAGTATGTGCATGGCCGGTTCGGATATCACTACCAGGAAACCGAGAAGGAATCCCAATGGAACGAGCCAATTGCTGTCGTACAGCTGTCCACCCAGATTTATGGATGCCGGCATGAATCCCGAATATATTCCGGTGAGGAATATTATGACTCCCAGGCCCGCAGTGCCCACGCCCTTCGCCATATTCTTCACGGCTGTCCACGAGTACATCAGGAATACCCTCTGGAAGAAGGCGAAGAAGATTATCAGCGGTACCAAAGCGACGACGACACCTGATGCAGCGTTTATGAATTCGGATTTCAAGAGCTCCATTCCCAGGACCATGGTGTTCTCTTCCGCAGTAACGGCCACTGACATCGAGTCCCCGGATAGGATGCCCATTATGAGGAGCGTTATCACCGGGCCTATGGATGCGAGACCGATCATGCCGAAACCATCCATTTCCGTTCTGGATCCACCTACGGAACAAATACCGATGCCCAGGGAAAGCAGGATGGGGATCGTCATAGGTCCGGTGGTCACGCTTCCCGCATCGAAGGCTATGCCGAGGAATTCAACAGGAGTCAGAAACACCAGCACTATGATTATGGCATAGCTCGCCATTATGATGAGTCTCAGCGAAAGGTCATATATGATCCTCAGGGCGGCGATTATAAGGAAGACCGCGACGCCTATGGCGATGGCGTAGGTAAGAGTCTGAACGTCTATGGTACTGAATATCGAATGTACCTGTTCGCTGAAAACCGCAACATTGGGTTCGGCAACCGTGACGAGGAAGGAGATCATGAAGACCACGACTATCATGAAAACATGGGATTTCCTTTTCGGTATCTCGGCGCCTACGGCTTTCACCGTAGGGTTGATGCCCGATTGAACGCCGTAGAGAAACGTTGCAAATCCGACGATGACCAGAAATATACAGAAAATGAACAGAGCCAGTTCTTCCACTTCGCTGTCCAGGACAACGATCTGGAGGATCAGGAGTACAATGGCGATCGGCAGAGTGGAGGTATTCACTTCTTTGAAAATATCCATTGCCAATCCCATGGTTCTCCATGCGTAATCGCGTATAAAAACGCAATGAAGACGGTGCGGAAAGGTAATTTATGCAGTGCGGCCATATCGTGGTG
Organism: Candidatus Methanomethylophilaceae archaeon; assembly: GCA_041669745.1. Taxonomy (GTDB): domain Archaea; phylum Thermoplasmatota; class Thermoplasmata; order Methanomassiliicoccales; family Methanomethylophilaceae; genus JBAZDV01. Next base: position 2,440 of record JBAYAO010000025.1, read on the forward strand.
TGGATATCGAGATCAAGACGTCAATGGTCATAAACGCTCAAAACGTGACCACCAGACAGTTGGAGGTGCTGGAGGCCATCCATAGGACGGGTAGCAAGACGGCTGCTGCCAGGGCCTTAGGTATTTCGACACCGGTCGTCCACAGGTACATGGCCTCGATGGAAGAGACCACCGGTATGGTCCTGATGGAGTCCACACCGACCGGTACCGAGCTTACCGAAAAGGGTCTCAGGATAGTGGAGATAACGAAGATAATGAACCTGAGATGCAGGCTCGAGAGAGGATTCACGGTCGCATGTTCCCCGGTGACCGAAGAGTTACTGATGTCCGTCACGTCCTCGATGAAGATAAAGGTCGATCTGATAATGTCAGACGACAACACGAATCTGAGATTGTTAAAGGAAGGATTGGCCGACGTGATAATACTGGACGATCCGGTGTATCTTTTCGATGCGGATGATTTCAAATGGACTGAGATAGGATACATGGACATGGTCCATGTCGATAACGGTCCTTCGTACATCAGGTACAGATACGGTGCGCAGAGGATCGCATATGACTATCTGGACCTGGAAGGCATCGAATACAAGGTGGATGCAGAGACATCTCTTCTCTCCGATCTCATGAATTCCGGTAAGAGTTTCTTCGTCGACGAATTTCTGCTTCTCAAAAAGGGGATACGGCTCAGGAGCGCCACCGATAAAAAACTTTTAAGGCATTCGATAACCGCCGTATATCGCAGGGAGAACAGGGACATATCGCGTCTGCTGAAGGCACTTCAGAGCAAGCGTCTCAATTAGTATTACCTTTATAGATAACACTTCTTCTCGGTCACCATCCTCAATTAAATACTTTGTAGTGAGTGCACGGGTAGGTATTTACTATGGTTACACCGAACCCTGCATTTGCAAGCGAACTCGCCGCCTATGGCGGAGAGGGCGCTAAATTGTGTTTCCAGTGCGGAACATGTACTGCGAGTTGCCCATCAGGAAGAGAGACCGCATTCAGAACCAGAAAGCTGGTGAGGATGGCGCAGCTCGGAATGAAGGAAGAGCTCATATCCAGCGAGGATCTTTGGCAATGTACCACGTGCTACGCTTGCCAAGAGAGATGTCCGCGCGCTGTTCCGATCGTCGATGTCGTCATCGCGATCAGGAACATCGCAGTGGCCAACGGCAAGATCTATGCAAATCACAAGAGGACCGGCGAAAACCTTCTGAAATACGGACACACGGTCTCCATCAACGACAAGGTCAAGGCGCAGAGGGCGGAACTCGGGCTCCCGGAGATTCCTCCGACAGTCTTGGCGAATGATAAGGCAAAGGCAGACCTGGACAAGATCCTCAAGGTCACCGGATTCGATAAACTCATTGGGTGATTCAAATGGCTAAATACGCATTTTTCCTTGGTTGCATTGCGCCTCTCAGATACCCTGGCATCGAAAAATCGACCAGGGTGGTCTGTGAAAGGCTCGGTATTGAACTCGTCGATCTCAACGATGCAAGCTGCTGTCCTGCTCCCGGTGTCATAAAGGCATTCGACAAGAAGACATGGCTTGCTGCGGCGGCAAGAAATCTTGCACTCGCAGAGAAGGAAGGTCTGGACATAATAACGGTCTGCAACGGTTGCTATGGTTCTCTCTTCGATGCGGCCTACGAGCTTCATGAAGACAAGGCGTTGCTCGCAGACGTCAACAAGATCCTTGCGGAGATCGGGATGGAGTACAAGGGAACGACCAAAGTGAGACATTTCGCAGAGGTACTCTACAACGAGGTCGGAATCGAAGCGATCAAGTCCAAGATCACCAAGCCTCTCGGATACGAAGTTGCGGCGTTCTACGGATGTCACTTCCTCAAGCCCAGCAAGATCAAACAGCTGGACGATCCGGAGAATCCCCACATTCTCGATGATCTCATCGAGGCTACCGGCGCGAAGAGCATGCCCAGGAAACAAAGGACGATGTGCTGCGGTGCAGGAGGCGGTCTGAGAGCAGGATTCCCGGATACGGCGATGAAATTCACCAAGACCAATCTTGAGAACATCAAAGAATCCGGTGCCAAGTACATAATCGATGTCTGTCCGTTCTGCCATCTGCAGTTCGACATGGGTCAGAAGGATCTTGGATTCGCTTTCCCTGTTCTTCATCTGTCCCAGCTTTACGGCATCGCAATGGGAATGGACGCTAAAGAGCTCGGATTGTCTGCGCACCAGACTCCGGTAAAGCTTTAAACATACATTTCGGGGCTCAGGCCCCGCTCTTTTTAATAACCTCATCCCGCAGTGGTGTTCGTTGCGGACAGATATGAAGCGTCTCGGATTTTTGGGCAAAAGATATATACTAGCGGTACCAACCACCATGTATAAATTTTATACGATAATGATAATTACAAACATGCTGGCTAGATGAGAAAATCAATCTCTCATCGTAAGCATCATTAACACGCCTAATGACAAACCCTTTTATACATTCAGGGAATCCTAGCCTCGTTGAATCAAGGAGGATTCTGATGGCAGCAAAGAAATCAAAAACTACGTCCCGTAAAGTGAAGGACAAGTGGAAAGCGAAAGAATGGTACAAGGTACATGCACCCCGTATGTTCAACGAGGTTGAGATAGGGGATACACCTGCGGCCGATCCCGAGACACTGATAGGGAGGACTGCTGAGGTTACCGTTCAGGAACTTACCGGTGATTTCTCGAAGATGCACATCAAGATGAGATTCCAGATCGTATCGGTCGACGGTTACGATGCTAAGACCACTTTCATAGGTCACGACCTCACCAACGACTACGTCAGAAGATTGACGAGAAGGAAGAAGACGAAGACAGACCATGTTGTCGATGTCACAACCACCGACGGCTTCGTCATCAGGATAAAACCCATGTCGATCGCGGAGAAACGTATACAGTCCTCGCAGGAAGATTCGATGAGGCGTATCATGGGGGAGGCCCTCATCGATATGGGTAAGACGATGAGTCTTTCGGACATGGTCAAGGCGATAGTCTCCGGCGATATGGCAAAGAATGTTGCGAGAGCATGCCGTGTCGTCATACCTATCAAGCGCATCGAGATCCGTAAGAGTCAGATCCTTGTCGTGGGACAGGGAGAACCCGAGTCCATCGTGATTACGGAACCTGAGGCAGAGAACTCCGATGATGTCAACGAGGTCGAGGAAGCTGTTGAAGAAGCCACCGAAGTCGTCGAAGAGGTCACTGAAGAAGTGGCTGAACCTGAGGAAATAGCCGATTGAACTATTCCAGGTCCTCCTGACAAACCCATTCTACAAACACATTACACATGCCGAGGTGGCTCAGCCTGGTGGAGCGTCGGACTCATAGGGTACTGGTCAACAGACCTCTCCAGGGAAATCCGAAGGTCATGGGTTCGAACCCCATCCTCGGCACCAACCGTCTTACCAATGGTCTCGAGTTCAACGTTCTTGGACTTGTTCGTCAATTCTGACATCTGTATTTCTACAATGGCACATCCACAATAACTGTGGGACAGCAAGCGTTGGTATCCTATGCGACCCATTCTTTCGTATCTTCAAAGTCATCACCTGATACCGAGGCTTGGATCCAGGTAACGAATTGCGTTCCATAGGGATTTCCCAAGTATGTCAAAGAGTTGCTGAGACAGTGAAATGAAGTGTTCATCGACCAAATTTCACGAGGACGTCGATAACAGCACAGTATAGCCACTGCCGATGGTATTCTGCGTACACAACTCAAAGAGCATCGCGTCATCGGTATCTTACGTATACAGTGCGGGTCATCCATATTTTTGAGTTAAATTCCCGATATTCTGGCTCATCTTTATAAAACAGTTCTGCCACCAAGCAATTGTCTTTTTTTCCGAGGCGGACACATTCCGCTTAGAATGATTATATATCCAGATATCCATCCGATCGTATGACGAAAAAGAACATCATCATAATTTTTTCCGTTGCAGTGATTCTTGTGGTCCTGGCGGTCGCTGCGGTGACCATGCTGGGCAATGATTCAGAGGTCGTCACATACAATGGGAACGGAGGCATTACGGAGGACGGCGAAACCGTTTTCACATGTTCCAATACGACGGCTATCGAAAATGTGTTCATGAATAACGGTTGTGCCTTTGTGGGGTGGAATACGGAGTCCGACGGAAGCGGTACCGCCTATTCAGTCGGAGAGGATGTGAGTTACGGGACGACATTGTACGCTCAATGGAGTTACGTCGTCAATGATTACAATATAACCAGATATAATTGTGAATATTTCTCATTCCACATCGACGGTGAAACACTGGGAATTGACTCTCTGGTTTCTTCCGGTTCGATCATAACCGTAAGCGGGGGGTCGGGCTGGACGTTGGGAGACAACAATGCATTCACATGCACCATCGGCGGTCTGGATTATTCAGCTGTGGTTGTGATCTCAGGAACGAGCGATCCCGTATATTCAATAAACGATGATGTACCCACTATAACGTTAGGCGTTGTCAGTCAGAATATATCCGTGAACATAACATGCAGCAGGGTCCTTTGAATCTGAGAATGGTCAAATCTTAAAAACACTCTGTAACGGTCCGTGTCAGATCGACGGCCGTTACAATTTTGATTTTTTCAATTTATTCAATTTCAGCTTCGTTGTTCATGTCAGATTCCATACTTTTTCGTTTTTGCACGCAGTATGCAGTTTCCACTGCTAACCATAAATAGGCACGATTCAATCCCGAAGACCATGAGGCTCATCATAACTACGGGAAAGGGCGGGGTCGGTAAGACTTCGGTATCGGCAGCCACGGCCAGAAGGACGGCGGCCATGGGATACAGGACCCTGGTAATGAGCACAGATGCCGCGCATTCACTGGCAGACTCCATGGAGCTCAAACTGGATGGCAGTATAACGAACATTTCACCGAACCTGGATGCGTTGGAGATAGACATAATAAATGAGATGAGAACGAAATGGAGGGAGATCCAGGATTACATCTCTCTATTCATGGAGTCGCAGGGGATGGAAAGTCTTTCCGCGGAGGAAATGGCCATTTTTCCGGGAATGGAGTTGATCTCGGCTCTGATGTACGTTTTGGATTTCGAGAAGAATGACGTATACGATGTGGTGATCATGGATACCGCGCCCACGGCTGAGACGTTGAGGTTGTTGAGTTTCCCCGACATCTCGGAATGGTACATAGACAAGTTGTATTCCCTTCTGAAAAAAGTGATCGCGATAGCAAGGCAGACGGTCGGCAGGATCATCGATCTTCCGATACCTTCAAAGGAGGTCATGAACAGTCTCGAGGACATAATGAACAGGATGTCCGCGGTCAAGGTTATACTTGAGGATCCTAAGAAAACGACTGTTCGTCTGGTCATAAATCCGGAACGTATGGTCATAAGCGAGACGATGCGTGCATATTCGTACCTGTGTCTCTACAACAAGACGGTCGAATGCCTGATCGTCAACCGTATCTACCCCAAGGGCATGGAAACAGAATATTTCGAAAAAAAATTAGTGGAGCAAGAGAAGTATCTCGAAACGATCCATCAGGCCTTCGACCCGTTGAAGATGATGTACGCGTATCAGCAGCCAACGGAGATGATCGGAGGGGACAAGCTAGATATGCTTGCGGATATGATCTATGGGGATTCAGATCCTACCGAGGTATACACGACGGAAAGTCCGATGAAATTCACAACCGAGGACGGTATGGACACAATCGTTCTGAAACTTCCGTTCGCTGAAAAAAGTCAGGTCGAATTATTTAAGTCAGGTGACGATTCGATAGTGGTACACGTAGGAAGTCAGAAAAGAACGATAAACCTTCCTATGACACTAGCCAAGGAAGAGATGATCGGTGCCGAACTGAAAGATCATGTGTTGAGGATAAAATTCAAGAGGGAGAAAGATGAGCGAAGATAAGACGGATCCGGATTTCGAAAAATTCGTTCTTGAGAACAGTGAGAAGATAATCGCTGTACTGAGGGCACAGAAAAAGGACGCAGAATCCATTTTCGACGACGAAAAAACAAGAGCGGAAGATATCTTCAAGACGAATAAAAAGAAGGTCGACGAATACGTCGACACCAAGAAAGCAAAGGCGGAAGAGGTGGCATTCGGTATGTTTGCCGCCGTTGCAAATCCTGTAGTTCAGAGACATTTCATCAAAATGGGCATGGAATTCATGATGGGTATCGACGAGATGGTCAAGGCCATGCCGATGCCTGATACGATGAAGAAGACATGGGAATCGGCCACAGATGCAAGAGATACGTTCACGGACAGCTATTGTGACGTCAATCCGAGATGTCAGACGAAGAAGAAAGCTGCCGAAAAGATCGAGCTGGAATGAGATGGATCTTAAGAACGGGACCATCGCCGTGAAGGCTGCGAGGAAGGTCATCGAGGCTGAGACGGAAGGAAAGGATACCGAAGTGGAGCTTCCGTATGATTTCACGGCTCCAAGAGGGGTCTTCGTTACCGTCAAGACGTATCCAGAATTGGAACTTAGAGGATGTATCGGGTTCCCTGAGCCCGTCTATCCATTGGAGGACGCGTTGGTCCATTCCGCACGGTCCGCGTGTCACGATCCTAGATTTCCGGATCTTACGGCTGCAGAGGCCGATAATTGTGTGGTCGAGGTCACGATTCTGACCGTTCCCAAGCTTCTGGATGTAAAGGATAGAGAGAAACTGCCAGAAACCGTGGTGATAGGCAGGGATGGATTGATGATAGAACTGGGAAGCATGAGAGGATTGCTGCTCCCTCAGGTTCCGGTCGAATGGGGATGGAATGCAAAACAGTACCTGGCCCAATTATCATTGAAAGCAGGATTGCCTGTGGACGCGTGGAGATATGAGAAATCTTCGATCTATTCGTTCGAAGGGGAGATATTCTCAGAGAAATCTCCTAACGGTGATGTAGAGAGAAGGTGAGAACACGGATCTGGTCTTGGAAGGTAGGATGTTCGTCAATGGCAGTCTGAAGGACACGGCTGTCGGAATAGAGGACGGCAAGATCGTGACCGTGGGTAACATAGTGAGGGGCGGTGATGAAAGGATAGACCTGGGTAGCAGGATCATGCTGCCCGGGTTCGTGGACCCTCACGTTCATTTCAGAGACCCGGGACTCACCCAGAAAGAGGATTTCGGGACGGGCACCGAATCGGCGGCGTTCGGAGGTGTCACCTGTGTTCTGGATATGCCGAACACAAAACCTCCTGTGACGAATCCGCGTTCCCTGATGGAGAAGAAACGCACGGTTCGTTCGAAAGCCTATGTGGATTACGGATTGTTCGCGGCGCTCACACCGGAGTGTCAGGTCCCATTGTTGGCTCCTTTCGTAGCCGGATTCAAATTGTTCATGGGCTCCACAACAGGTAACATACTGATGAACGATGATGGCGACATATACAGGGTCATGTGTGAGGTTTCAAAGACCGATAGGAGGGTAAGCGTCCATGCCGAGGACGATTCGATGATAGGGCGTGGTCCTGAGAGCGACAACTGGGATCATCTGAAGAACCGTTCGATGGAGGCGGAATATAATGCGATCAGGAGGCTCGGGCGTTTCCAAGGTATGAGGATAAACATATGCCATATAACGAATGCAGAATCTCTGGCACTCGCGTCTTCTTTTGGGTTTAGCACCGAGGTCGCACCGCATCATCTGTTCTTTGCAGCGGACGAGGTCCATGGTGCCGAGTACAAGGTCAACCCCCCGTTGAGGGTTCGGAGTACGTGTGACGGGCTCTACAAGGCATTCACGGACGGTAAGGTGACCATGTTGGGAACGGATCATGCGCCGCACACCATGGTCGAGAAGTCGCAGGACTATGAGTCGGCACCCGGGGGCATTCCTGGCGTGGAGACCACAATTCCGATATTCATGAATCTGGTGAAGAAGGGGGCATATCCGCTATCAGAACTGATCCGTATGGGCGCGGAAGGTCCGGCCAGAGCATTCGATATAGGCAAGGGGAAGATAGCAGTCGGATACGATGCTGATTTTACGATATTCGATATGCAGAGGACGACAACGATCAATGTGGACAAACTGCACAGTAAGGCCGGCCATACACCATACGACGGATGGGAAGCGATTTTTCCCGAGACGGTAATCGTAAGAGGGGAAATGCAAATAAACGACGGAGAGTTCTGCGGAGAAAGGATGGGAGAGGACATTCGTGACAGAGATTGATATAGATTATTCGGAATTGACCGGAAGGAAAACGGAATGTCCCGAGGAATGCGGTATGTGCTGTCTTTGTCAGCCAGAGGTCCTTCCGGAAGAAAGGTTCTTTTTCAGGACGAATTTTCCAAAGGCGTTGGTAAAAAGCAGGACCGAGGATCAGCATTTCGCGTTGGCCATGAAGAAGGGTGCTGGCTCATGTGTATTCCTGAACGGGAGAAAATGTGATATCTATCAGAACAGACCGACATTCTGCAGGCAGTTCCCATACCATTTCTACATAGGGGATCGTATCAGGGCGGAGATGGATCTCTCATGCAGAGGTGTTTGGAGCGGAAGAGGCAATGACGCCGTTGATGAGGCCAAGATGCTTGCGGAGAGATCCGAAAAGAGACTGATGAGAGAATACAGGGAGGCGTCCGTCGTCTACAAGGAGTTCTATTCCATCTGCAAGGATGCCGGTATATTCTCAAATCCGTCCATCGTGAGAAAGGCCGTTTCAGACAATATTTCCAAATTCACGGATTTCGCCTTCCTGGCCAGGATAATGGAATCATCAATGGAAGAACCCGGTATGACACTCGGCAGCATAATGCCGGAGTCCAGTTATGAGATGAAGGAGCTGGAAGACGCGGCAAAGGATGCGGCGATGGGTTCTTTGGGTTCTCAGGATCCGCTCAGTGTTCCCGTTTACTGTGACGAGCATTGGAATTGGAATATGTTCATGGCGAGCGAGACCTCCATAGAATGGGCGGTCATGGATGATAACGGCGATCTTCGTCACAAGGGGTCTGTGGATCCGTCGGAGGTCAAACTCCGCGAGCCTGACGAAGAGGGAAAGAAAATCCTGGTGGATTACATATCCGTGCTAAACAGCAGGGACAGTTTCCTCGGAAGTGTGTTCTACACCATAGACCAATTGGGATACGAAGACGATATGGCCAATGCCTACTACGGTTCTCTGGCGGTAGCAGTTTTGGATCTTCTTTGGAGAGCGTCACTACTTGATCATTTCATGGGAACGGGGATGGGGGCGAAAGGTATCAGAGAGGCGATAATATTCTACGATATGGATCGTCTGGATGCACCTACGATAGGTGCGTTCGTCTAGAGCCGTCCCTCTATAATATAGGAGGGGAAGTAGATACTTTCATATAGTCAATGGATTATGGACTTCACGGTGGCTTAAGAATGATCAAACCCCTAGCAGTCCTTCAGGCGGCAGCCAACAAGAATGTCATTGTTGAGCTGAAGGGAAAAAGAGAGTACAGGGGCGTTCTTGATGGATACGATCCCCATATGAACGTAGTACTCAAGAATGTTGAAGAATTTCAAGAGGGAAAATCCATAAGGAAGCTCAACACCGCCATTGTCCGCGGGGACAATGTGATCTACATATCACCATAAGGAGAGAGAAACAATGGGAACAGGAACACCGGCGCAGGGAAGACACAACAAGTTCAAGACGCATATCCCCTGCCGCAGATGTGGGAAGCACTCCTATCAGGCAAGGACCGGAGTATGTGCATCCTGCGGATACGGCAAGACCGCCAAGTTAAGGTCTTACAGTTGGGCGAAGACGCATTAGAGGTTTGTCTGTATGACTGGGCCTAAGCATAGCTGTGGCGTCGTCGGAATATACGCCACAAGCAATGTGGTTTCGCTATTGCACAAGGCCCTTTGCGTGATTCAGCACCGCGGGCAGGAGTCTGCGGGGATCTCCGTGTTCGACGGGAAAAGTATCCATACCGTGAAGGACAACGGTCTGGTCACCATCGCGCTGAATGAGCACAATCTGGCCAACTTGGATGGGCTTTGCGGCCTTGGTCACGTAAGGTATTCCACTACAGGTTCCAAAGCGGCCATAAACGCACAGCCGCTCACCGTTGAGACGACCATGGGTACGGTGGCCGTCGCACATAACGGCGATATAACGAATTTCAAAGTTTTGAAAGAGAAGTACCTTTCGGCCGGATGGTCTTTCCTAACGGACTCCGATTCGGAGATGATCGCTAGACTGCTCGCCAAGCACATGGTGCAGAACAACGATCCGATAAAAGCGATAAGGTCCATGATGGCCGAGCTTGACGGTGCCTACTCCCTTACGATAATGGTGAACGACCGTGTATACGGTGTCAGAGACCCGTATGGTTTCAGGCCGCTGTGCATAGGACAGATAGATGGCGGCTATATTCTCGTTTCCGAAAGTGCTGCCATAGACACTCTCAAAGGCAGGCTCATCAGGGATGTCGCGCCCGGAGAGATAGTGGAGATCACAGCCGACAATTATGTTTCATATCCCTTCAAGGGTATTTCACCAAAGGCCCACTGTATGTTCGAGTGGATATATTTTGCAAGACCAGAATCCGTCATAGACGAAAGAGAGGTCTACGACGTGCGGAAGAAGATAGGCATGATACTCGCAAGAGAGGCACCTGCCGATGTCGACATAATAATGCCGGTTCCCGATTCAGGACGCGCACACGCACTTGGATATTCGATGGGATCGGGCATTCAGTACGAGGAGGGTTTCATGAAGAATCGTTTCGTAGAACGCACGTTCATCATGCCTGACCAAAGACAGAGGGAGAAAGCCGTTGCCATGAAGATGAATCCGATAAAATCCACCGTCAACGGCCGTCGTGTGCTGATCGTGGACGACAGTATCGTGCGCGGTACCACGCTCAGGAAGCTAATAGGCATGCTGAGGTCCGCAGGTGCTAAGGAGGTGCATGTGAGGATAGGATGCCCTCCCGTCATAGCGCCCTGCTACTACGGTGTGGATATGAAGACAAGGGACCAGTTCATTGCGAATTTCCATACCGTCGACGAGATATGCGAAATAATAGGGGCGGACAGCCTGGCCTATATCAGCATACCAGGTCTAGTGGAAGCATTGGGTTTTCCTGAGAACGACCTTTGTTTAGCCTGTGTCAACGGAAAATATCCTACTCTTATCCAAGGAGAGACGCATAGATTCCAGTCCACTTTTAGGAATGATTTCCAGTAAGCCACAATCTTTAATAACCACTAACTATTCACGGGGATGTCGGGCAGGTAGATCAGCTGGAAGATCGCTACATTGGCATTGTAGAGGTCGCGAGTTCAAATCTCGCCCTGTCCACTTTTTTGTTCTTCACGATCTTCTAATCTCACTGATATAGAGGCATCACGGGTCTGTGGACTCCACATGTCACGTCAGCGCAGGGTCAATGTGGATCAGAAGTGACAGGTCACTGATGGAGCATGTAGATTTTAGGTCGGACCTCTTCCGTATTCACGGCTGTCGGAACAGGATATTTTTATTATACGTTCGGTCATCTGCAGACCATGCTCATCGATGCGCACATCCATATGTGGAACAGGTCAATGCTTCCGGATGAAGCAGTGAAGAACTATATGGAGCCGATGCTGAAGTTCAAAGAGATCTACGGGGATCTTATGGATTTCGGTTTGGACGAGATCACACCGTTCGTAGATTACGATGTACCGATATCCGAACCTCTGGACTCGTTGAATGCCAACGATCTGGACTACGCCGTGGTACTGGGAACCGATTTTGAATTGGTTGGCGAAGGAAAGATGAGCAATGAGGAGTACATGGAGTGGCTCTTTGGGCGTTGTTCTGTCGATGATAGATTCATACCGTTCATATCCGTGGATCCGAACAGGGGCGAAGAAGCGCTGAGGATGATCGAACGTCTGGTGAAGAAATATTCGCCGAAGGGCATAAAGATGTATCCCGCTACAGGTTATTACCCAGATGAATCGAGACTTGATCCGTATTGGGATCTCGTAGAGGATCTGGGTCTCGTGGTCACCACGCATACGGGAATGGCACTTTCTCCGCTCGATGAAAAATACTGTCATCCATGCAATCTGGCGCGTGTGGCCGAGAAGCACCCCGACATGAAGATAATCGTAGCCCATCTGGGAGGCAAGTTCCACAAAGAGTTGTTCCCGCTTATGGATTCGTATGACAATGTCTATACAGACTGTTCGGCTCTCCAGGGCTGGGTCTTCGAGAACAAGGGAATGGTCGACAGCAGACTCTCAGAGGTCACGAAAAGGTATCCCAGGAGAGTCGTGTTCGGTACCGACTTTCCGCTGTACGACGCAAGCACATCTACCATGCAATTCATACGCATAATAAAGGAAGGCAGGTGGGGCAACGAAAAAGTTAAGGAAGACCTTCTTGGCAATAATATGGCCAGAGTTCTCGGGTTGTAAACACAGATAATATACATGGAAGGTAATTGCATATCATGGCAGGAGATGCGATAGATTGGGATGCCGTGAACGAGGCGATCGTGACGTACCATGTGTCAGAGGTGTTCTTGGCGGTGGTCGGGATCGTGGCGATACTCATAGTTTACATGTATCTCAAGGATAAAGAAAGCACGAAATACAAGGCATTGGTAGCTCTCGGTGTCGTGGTCGGGGTCATAATGGTCTATCTTTGCGTGACGGCGGCCACATCCTTGACAACCGGTACTACGATAATAGTCGCGATAGCGGCATTCTCATTGATCATCAGGCCTTTCAGGGACGTGCATTTCTCACTGATACTGAGTTTGTTGGTGATGGTAGTCATATACGTGTTGCTCGGCGATCTGACAGGCGATTGGGAGATATTCGCAACCGGATGGTACAGAGTGGGCCTGGCATTCCTGTCTGGTGCGATCATATACATGATCACCAATTTCATACAGGATGTCATACAGCTATTCGGCAAGATATTGAACGCTTGGCCATTGCTGTTGGTGTTGGGAATAATCTGCATCGCGGAATCGATCTGCGTCTATTTCGGTTACGGTTCAGTGTACGATATGGCACGCGACCTGCTGAAGGGGTCGGGAACACTTTCCAGTATGAGTCTTATAGTAAACCTTTAAATTAGATGATGTGTTCGGAGGTTTGCGTGGGCCCGTGGCTTAGCCAGGATATAGCGCTGGCCTTCTAAGCCAGACGCCTCGGGTTCGAAAGTTCCAATAATAACGGAGCCGAAAGTCCCGACGGGC
>JBAYAO010000026.1:0-15014 GCA_041669745.1 Candidatus Methanomethylophilaceae archaeon
GTGCCGCGACTATTGTGGCGATGTGGAAAGAGGTCGGTGCAAAAGAGACCGTTGCGATCAGTTTAGCATCGATATTCATAGCTGTACTCGTCGGAACCGCCTTCAAACTGGTATTGACAGCCGCATAAGGTTCAGCGGTGTGAGAATACGGCTACAATTCCATCTTTGTTCTTTTTTTCGATTCTGACGAATCCGAATCTTTCATACTGTACCATGTCGTTCTTTTCTTTCAGTATAGCATTTTCTGAAAGTCCGATCGCAGTGGTTCCGTCAGGCATCAAAATCTTGGTCTCCGTAGAATCCTTTCCGACCCATTGGATGGCCCTGATTCCTTTTTTGATCACAGAGACGTCGTTACCTGAATATTTTGCCGGTAGCGAATAATCGATGTTACAAAGGTCTTTTAACCTGACTTTTCCAGTCTCACTGAACAGCGAGGAGTCGTTTGATGATATGAACACTGTCTTGCTGCCTTCTATATGGTATTCCCTGTCACCTCTATCGGGATGATCTGGATGGAGGGGGGCCTTTCCGTCAATAAAATCTATCCCTTCGATATCATACCTCACCGGATCCTGAACAAAGAAGTATCTGTTCGAGGTATCGTCGATAATGTCACGGTTCATGGCAAAAAGATTTTCCCATGAGAATTGGACGTCAATCTGCTTCATTCCGCTTTCGATCCAATATCTGCGTATCGCCCCGGGCTGTATGCCTCTCCTCTCGAGTGCTCTGACAGTCCCCGTTCTGACATCATCCCAGCCGGAATACTCGCCTTCCTCTATGCCTTTTTTGATCAGAGAGGTCTTGAGAACGGTATCGGGGATGTTCACAAGTCCGTAATGATAGAAGTGGGGTTTTTTCCACCCCATATAGTCATAGATGTATTCTTGTTTCAACGTGTTGTTGAGATGATCCTTTCCCCTTATGACGTGTGTCATGTCCATCATATGGTCATCTATGGCGACCGAGAGATTCATCATCGGATAGGCTATGTATCTGGTCCCTACGCGCGGATGAGGATGTCTGACCAATCTTAATGCGACAAAATCCCTTACTGCGGGATTGGGATGGTCTATCGCAGTCTTTATGACGGTCACAGCCTCACCGTCATCATAATTTCCGGCAAGGAAGTTGTCGTATCTGTCGAGCTGTTCTTCTCTTGGAAGTTCGCGGCAAGGACATCTCTGTTTGTTTTCTTTCAGTTTACGCCAATGATCGCCTTCGCATGTGCAGACGTAGGCGTGGCCCATCTCAATGAGCTTTCTGGTAACATCATAGTAAATGTCAAATCTATCAGACTGGACGACGTACTCATCTATCTTGACTCCAAGCCAATCGAGATCCTCGGGTATCATATCGTAAGCATCGGGATCGATCTTCTCGGGATTGGTATCCTCAAATCTGCAAATTAGTTTGCCGCCGTACCTTTTCACATATTCGTCGTTGAGTACCGATACGCGGGTATGGCCGATATGCAGAGGTCCTGAGGGTCCCGGCGCGATTCTCATGATCACAGGGCCGTTGACTTCGTCCAGTTCCGGAAGTTCGTATTTTCTCTCCCTCTTTTCTCTGATCAACATGCTGGAATCCAGTTCTTGCAGGAGCTTCGTCTGGTTTTCAAGTCCCATCTTGTTGATCTTCTCAACAACAGAGTATATCAAAGGCGTCAGCTCGGCAGATCTGCTTCTGTATTCCGGAAATTCTCCCAATATCTTCCCTATCACAGATTTAGGATTGGCGGTTCCTTTGAAGAACACAGCATTCTGCAGAGCAAATTTCTTTACGATGCTATCGACGTCGTCCCCTGACATGAACAGTGCAATTGAATGCCGATATATTACCTTTCAGACCTCATGTTAAAATATTCACGTGCGTATCAAGTGCCCATGGCGATCGGACGTTATCTTGACGATTCAGTTTTTGTCGTGAAAGATAAGATTGATGCGGATTCTCAGAATGCAACGCGTGTGATGCTCGAAGATCAAGACAGAACGGTCCTGTTCGAAGGACTGAATTCTGCAAAGGCGGTCGGCAATCTGTTCTCGACCAGAAAGAAAATCGCCGATGCTATGAAGATAGATGTCGACAAAATATCAAGTCATCTTTCGAGGGCCGTTGATCATCCGATTCCGGTCGTGGAAGTGAACGATCCAGGATTCAAGGAAAGGACTCTGGAAGTCGATCTGACAAGATTGCCAGTGTGTAAATATTTTCCAGAGGACGGCGGGAGATACATAACGTCGGGTGTGATAGTGTCCGAGTATGGTGGGAAGAAAAACGTTTCTTTCCACAGAATGATGATAAAGGACCGCGATACGATAGCGATACGTTTGGTCCCTCGTCATCTCTTCACCATGTACAATAATGCCAAGAAGGATGGCAAGGAACTCAGGATTGCGATATGCATAGGTGCGAGACCGGAAGTGCTTCTCGCAGCGGCGACATCCTTATCCTATGACATTGACGAACTGGAGGTCGCTTCTGCGATGTGTAACGAGGTGTTCGGTGAGCCGTTGGAAGTTGGCAGGACCGAAAACGGGTTGTGCGTTCCGGCGGATGCGGATTACATTCTCGAGGGGAGGATCACATCTGAAACGACGGAAGAGGGTCCGTTCGTAGATATAACGGGGACCTATGATTATGTGAGACAACAACCGATCGTCAAGATAGACAAGATATGGTGTTGCAAAGAACCGATAATGCAACTGCTCCTGCCTGGTGGAAACGAACACTTCTTGCTGATGGGACTTCCCAGGGAACCGATGATATTCAGGACCGTACAACAAGCGGTTCCTAGGACGCATGCTGTACGTCTTACGGAAGGCGGATGCTGTTGGCTCCATGGGGTCGTCTCCATAACCAAGAACAAGGAGGGCGATGGGATGAATGCCATAATGGCCGCGTTCTCCGGACATCCGTCGATGAAACACGTCATAATCGTTGATCAGGATATCGACATCTTCGACGATCGTCAGGTGGAATGGGCGGTCGCAACGAGATTCCAGGCGAACAGAATGCTCAGGATACCGAGTGCGGCTGGTTCCTCCTTGGATCCGAGTGCGGACAACACAACCTGGAAGGTGGGCATAGATGCCACTTTACCGTTCGGTGCGGACAAGTCACTGTTCAGGAAAGTAACACTCTGAGATTCAGTTCCACCATTTTCTTCTTCTGTCTATCGTTTCCGATCTCTTCGGTCCGATACTGATTATATCCGCGGGTATCTTCGTGTATTCCTCGATGAATCTGATGTACGTCTTCATGTTCTCCGGCAATGAGTCGAATCCCTTATCCGCCATCTTGGAAGAGTCGTCCCACCCTTCCCATCCGTCGAATTCTTTGTAGACCGGTTTTGCTTTTTCGAGTTTCTCCAATGACGCTGGGAAATGTTTAAGAATCTGTCCGTCGACGTCATAACCTATGCAGACCTGGACTTTCTTGTAATCATTGAGGACGTCCAACTTGGTAATGGCCCAGGAATCGAAACCGCACAGTCTTGTAGAGTGTTCGGCAACGATGAGATCGAGCCATCCGCATCTTCTTCCCCTGCCCGTGGTCACTCCGAATTCTCCACCTTTCTTCTGCAGTTCCTCTTCTTCTTCCCCTTTGAGTTCGGTGACGAACGGACCTTCTCCTACGCGTGTGGTGTACGCCTTGAGGCATCCGATGGTCCTATCTATACGATTCGGTGCTATTCCTGAACCTGAACAAAGACCGCCACCAATGGTCGATGAGGATGTAACAAAGGGATATGTGCCATGATCTATATCGAGCATCACGCCCTGTGCACCCTCGAATAGGATCTTCTTTCCGGCATCTATTTCGTCATTGATTAGGACCGACGTATCGCAGATATATTTCCCGAAGATTTTCCTCCATCTTTCGAATCTCTCCTCCACAGCCTCCAGGGTGCATCCGCATTGTTCTGTGTTAAGCATCTTAAGCAGATCGTTTTTATACGGGAGGTTGAACTTCGCCTTTTCGCTGACGGTATCCGGTTCAAGAATATCACAGATCCTGAATCCGTTTCTTGCAATTTTGTCCTGATAGGCCGGACCTATGCCTTTTTTGGTGGTTCCTATGGATTTCTTGCCACGGTATATCTCTTCTGCGCCATCCAGTCTCTTATGGTACCCCATTATTATGTGTGCTCTGTCAGATATGCGTAATCCGTCTATCGGTATATCCGCATCTTCGACCTGTTTCATCTCATCGAGCATCTCTTCCATGTTTATGACGACACCATTACCGATGATGGCGAGTATCCCCTTCCTCAGTATTCCGGATGGGAGGAGGTGAAGCTTGAACACCCTGTCCCCGACGACAATGGTATGACCCGCATTATTACCCCCCTGAAAGCGAACGACGGCATCGGCATCCTCTGCCAGATAATCAGTTATTTTACCTTTACCCTCATCGCCCCATTGGGCACCTATAATTGCAACCGTAGGCATGGTTTCACTACGGAGACGTAGCGATTTACTCTATATAACCCTAGGGAGAACAAAAAAATCACTTGAAGGACTGTTCCTTGAAAACCGATATTATTTCGTTCAATTCCAGATCCGTCTTGAAGAGAGTGGGACCCATGTGTGTCGCCGATGCTCTTCCGTATCCACTCAGTTTTTCGATGAACGTTTCGTAACGTGGTGTGGAGATCTTCAGATGAGAGGATATCTCACTCATATCGTAGAGGTAAGGGATGTCATCGATCTCCTGTCTCCAAAGGGCGAGCATTTTGGAACATCTCTTGTCTCTTGCAGTGTTCATCGGGTTCATTTTAAGAAGGCAGTCCTTGTCGAACAGCCGTCCCCCCCAGAACGGTCCGTATTTATGGTCCTTGTCCATTTCGTTCGAAACCGATCTCTCCATGGTTTCGGGATCGTACGAGAGGTAAACCAGTTTGGAGAGGGTATCGTCTGCATTACCAGCACCGTCTTCCACGTGAACATATGCCCTGAAATAGTGGTCGGCATAGAAAGAGAGCATCGGTGTCATGCCTTTGTCAAATTTCGCCATTTCCCTGGCGATGGTAGCAAGAAGGATCCTGAGTCCACCTTCGTGGCACATCGGTCCTCTTATGGGACGGGATTGGTATCTCCGCTCGCATTTTGCACGGTGTGCGCCCGCAAGGGGCGCAGTATCAGTTGCGGTGATCGCAAGGATGCCGTATCTTTTACATCCCTGAATCGCAGAATGTAGGAACGGAACAGGTGAGCCGAAAGGATCGATATCTATGTAATCGAACACATTCTCGGCAAGCAGTGAGTGAAGATTTCTGTGTGAAGATACGCAGTTCGTAAGTCCGTTGAGCGCTATGTTCGTTTCAATGTACGGGATCGCGTCGCCGTTGACATCGTTCGCGGTAACGACGGAATCAGGTACTTCGTTGGCAATCCTCACAGCTCTGGCACCGGTGGCGGACATCGCATCGGCGACTGTGATCCTTCTTCCAAGCGCACGAAGGAACATGACATTCACGTCTCTGTTGAACGCCATCTGTTCGTTGAAAAACACCGATCCGTTGATCCGGCCGGGACCGTTCACGGAGTGATCCGTGGGTACGATGAGCTTTGTTGATCCCTCTTGTATTTGGACACCTGTCGGCATCACAGATTTTCTCCGTTCATAAGACGAACTATCTTGTAGGGTAAGAGATTGCGATTTGTCGGGGTCACTTCCAAAATCCTGACATCGTCCCTCCTTCTGATATCCTGAAGGAGAGGATTTCTTGATTTTTTATGTAGTGTCAGTATCATGGGCTTGTCAATGTCCAACGCTTCCTTTACTATGTCGATGAATGCCTGACTCTCCACTTCCATCTTTCCGACCTCATCTATGACTATTATATCGCATTCCTCACAGGCCTTCCTTATCGCGCAGACCCCTACTTTTTCAAGTTTCGAAACATCGACACCGATTTTCCCCACCATGATCTTGCTTTCGATATCAGTATGTGCAAAGATCTCGCATTGATCCGTCATCAGATCTCTGACGGTGAATCCTATGCGATGTCTGCCCTCGACAATCGGCTCATCTATCATGCCTCCGATGGTTAGATCTTCTTTCTTTAGCATCTCGATGACGCAAAGGAGCGCTTTTGTCTTACCCGCTCCGGGTAGGCCCGTTATACCAATTTTAATGTCAGAAATCATAGCACCCCTCCCTGTTTATTCGGCGACCTGTGTATGCTTTTCACATATTAATGCGTGTTTAGGAATATCTCTAAAATCTGGTCTCTTGGATGTCTTCCGAAACATCGGAGATGTACATGAGAGGGTAATTGAGTTCTTTGTTAAAATTCATTTTGGCTGTTACCCTTATATTGTCGATTTTGATCACTATCTCAACATCCAACATATTTCCAGTCAGCGACACGTAGCTGTATTCATCATTTTTAGCTTTGAAGGACGAGCGGTCTATCGAAACCTTCACATCCTGTACGTACGGCTGAACAAGAACCCCTTTTTCGATGGACTTTTCGAGAACGTCGACGCTAGTCGCATCGACGGGAACACCGACGAATTGGTGATATACGGTCCCCATCTTTATTCCAGCTTCGAACATCGCACGCTCTCTCGTGCTGCACCTGAACATGTTTGCGGCGCGTTGTTCCCTATCATTCATCGTTATCGTAATTGCGGGATTCATAGTTATATTTAATCCGGTGTACCATACGTCCGATCCTCCGAATCAGGTTCATCACCTCCCTGGATATGTTCATAAGAACGGTGTATGTCTCGCGTCTTGGGCATTCTGGTGAAATGGTTTCCGATTCGATTTGACTGTTGTTTCAAAATGGTTTTAAACGAGTTTCGGTTACCAGAGGATGATGGAAGATATCGTCGAACGCATCAAAACATTGAAAAGACAGCACAATGCTGTGATTTTGGCGCATAACTATACGCTGCCAGAGATCCAAGACGTGGCCGATTTTGTCGGCGATTCCCTCGGTCTTTCAATAAAGGCGGCCGAAACCAAAGCGGATGTGATAGTTTTTTGCGGTGTCACGTTTATGGGTGAGACTGCGAAGATCGTAAGTCCTTCCAAGAAGGTTTTGCTTCCAGAGGTCGATGCATACTGTGCGATGGCCGCCATGTGCACGGCGCAACAAATAAGGGAGGCGAAGGTTTCGTATCCAGATGCGACCGTCGTAGGTTATGTCAACACCACCGCGGAAACAAAGACCGAAGTGGATGTCTGCTGCACATCATCGAATGCCGTAAAAGTCGTTAATTCCATCGACAGCAAGCAGATTCTTTTTGTTCCGGATGCGAATCTTGCGGCATACGTGGGGTCTAAGATTCCGGAGAAGGTCATGATCCCATGGAAGGGATTCTGTCCCGTACATCATACGATTACCGCCAACCAGGTGAGGTTGTTGATGGAGAAACACCCCAATGCTATAGTGATAGCGCATCCTGAATGCAGGCCAGAAGTTCTCAACCTGGCAGACCATGTCGGTTCCACAGAAAGGATGATAACCATCTGCAAAGAATCCGATTCAAAGGAATTCATCATCATTACCGAGGTTGGTATGCTCCATAGATTGGAGATCGCTTGTCCTGGCAAGAGGTTTGTTTTTCCCAGCAATGCGGTCTGTCCGACAATGAAGATGATCGACCTGAATTCGTTGCTCAGATGTATGCAGAATATGTCAGGCGAGGTCTCTCTGAGCAAGGAGATAATCGACAAAGCCCACACCCCTGTCAAAAGGATGATAGAGATAAAATAAGTCCGTTGCATACGTTCGTCGGAGGATCTGTGCCGGATGAAGATAAGCTCAGGCTGATCTCTATGATGAACCCTATGAGTGCTGACGGCTGCCTCTCATTCCATTATTGATATTTCCATATATTCGATGAACTCACTTAGTTTCATTCCATCGTTCCATCTCATTATGTATTTGCCGTTGGTACTGATATCGACCTCTGGAATCTTCCTTTGGAGAAGTCCCATGTTTCCTCTTAGTTTTTCATCCGTAGGCAGGGCAAAGATCCTCCATGGATCGCCGCGCACACCTTTCAGTCTGAAGGCATATACTGGAAGAAGATGGGATCTGGCACATTCATTCTTCATTTTTTCCGCCTGTTCTGTCAAACGTGGATTCCTGCTGAAATGCATGATCTCTTCTCCCGAACTTTTAACTTCGATCGGGAACGAGAAATCCCATCTGAGCGCAACGAGGTCAACACCCAAAGAGCCAGCAGCACGGATCATAACAAATGGGTCCCTGATTATGGAAGAGTATGCTGCTCTTTCCTGTTCATCACAGGTCTTGATCATCTTGTCTATGATCTTTTTCTCACCAGAGAGAAGGTATTTCAATTCTCTTTCGTAGATGTCTCCAGGCGCAGCCATGTTATCGAGGTAAAATTCCCGAAGGGATATATAAAGAAAGGAGGGAGGGGTGACCGAAAATGGTCGCTACAGGGATACAGCAGTCCCTTGACCGCAGTGAACGACAATCACGGGGAGAGTCTGGAAAGATCTCTCGGAAAGAGGATCGCCTCTCTTATGTTGGAAAGATCGAGCATTTTTACGAGTAGCCTTTCGATCCCTATGCCCCAACCGCCATGCGGGGGCATACCGTATTTGAAGGCATCGAGATAGAACTCGAAATCTTTCGGATCGAGCCCCTTCTTCTCGATTCTTTTTACTAGGTGTTCATATCTGTGTTCCCTCTGGCCGCCTGATGAGATCTCTTGACCTTTATAGTCCAGATCGAATGAATACGAGTACGGTGTGTCATCCTTTTCCATTATGTAGAAAGGTTTCGCTTCTTCGGGGTATTCAGCTATCCAGTAGAGGTCGAATCCCTTATCCTTCATATGATCTCCGATGATTTTTTCACCTTCCGTTCCGAGATCATCACCTTCCCTGAGATTAAATCCGGCGTCGTTGACTATCTTCAAGCATTCCTCGTATGTCAGGATCGGATACGGGGTCTTCGGGATACTGATGTTCTTCCCTAGGATGTCGAGTTGTCTTTTTCCCCTTTCTGCAATACCTTTCATCACGTTGTCTATGATTTTCTCTATCATGGTCATGATGTCTTCCTGACAGGTTATCCAGGACATCTCGCCGTCGAAGGATATGAATTCAGTTACATGACGATTTGTGTTCGAATGTTCTGCGCGAAATGCCGGTCCCATCTCGTAGATCCTGTCGAGTCCGGTGGACATCAGCATCTGTTTGTAAAGTTGAGGGCTTTGCGCCAGATAGGCTTCCTTTCCAAAATAATCGATGGTAAACAGCGTTGCTCCCCCCTCTGCACCGGAAGCAACGATCTTTGGTGTGTTTACTTGCGTGAATCCATTTTGGAACATCGTTTCGTTCAACATCTGCATCATCAGACTTTTCAATTCAAAAACAGCTTTGATCTCGGGTTTTCTGATGTCTATGTACCTGTTGTTGAGGCGTGTATCCATTTCAACATTTACCTTGTCCACGATGCCCATCGGCAGAGGGGTTGCCGCTTCGGAGTACAATTCAAAATCGAACGGTATTATTTCAAGACCAAGGTCCGTCTGGGTGCTAGCTTTTACCTCACCCGTTATTGAAACCACGGATTCTCTGGGTAACGTTGTGAGTCTGACAAAGAGTTCCGGATCGATCTTTTTCTTCGGTAATGTGATTTGAACGGTACCGAACCTGTCTCTCAAGACAACGAAGGATATTCCTCCGAGATTCCTGGTTTCCTGAATCCAGCCTTTTACCGTTACGGTAGCATCATTGACGGTCACTGTGCTTGAATCTCTGCAGAGAATGGTCATGTTAACGTCCATGTTGATTGTCAACGGAGATAAAAATCTGCTGATGCGGTCACTGTGCGTACGCGTTCAATAAAGGTATTATACGGGCAAGTATTTGACTGAGACATTCGATCGGTGAAACCAATGGTACAGAAGATTACAGTTTCAGTCATCAAGGCCGATGTAGGGTCCGTATGCGGACATACCCGGCCGCATCCTTCAATGTTGGATAAGTGCAGAGAGAATCTAGCTGACGGTGTAAAACAGGGAATTCTGGAGGATTTCTATGTAACTCGCGTCGGCGACGACATAAATCTCTTTATGACACACTACAAAGGTGAGAATAACAAGGACGTTCATGAGCTCGCATGGAACTCGTTCCTTGATGCGGCCAAGGTCGCGAAGAGTATGAAGCTATACGGTGCCGGACAGGATCTTCTCTCCGATTCTTTTTCCGGAAACATACGCGGTGCCGGACCCGGTTCCGCAGAGATGGAGTTCGCGGAGAGGGATTCCGAACCGATCTTGTTCTTCATGGCTGACAAAACAGAGCCGTCTGCATACTCTCTCCCTCTATCCAGAATATACCTGGATCCGTTTACGACAACAGGTCTGGTCATCGATGCGAGAGCGAAGAAAGGATTTGATTTCGAGGTGCACGATGTGATGTCCCACAAGAAGGTCACGATGTCGTCACCCGAAGAGACATTGAGCATCCTCAGTCTGCTGGGAGACACGTCGAGATATGCGATCAAGAAAGTATTCAGTCGTGCCGGTCTTGGGACGGCGGCGGTGGTTTCAACAGACAAGCTCAACCTTACGGCGGGCAAATACGTCGGAAAGGATGATCCCGTATGCGTCTGCAGGGCACAGAGCGGATTGCCGTCCGTCGGAGAGTATCTTCAACCATTCATGAATACTATGCTTGTCGCGGGATGGATGAGGGGATCCCATTACGGAGCATTTTTCCCATGCTCACCGGACCATTCGGACCCAACTTATTTCGACGGTCCACCCAGGATATGCTGTCTAGGGTTCCAACTATGTAACGGACATCTCCAGGGATTGGAATCGATAGGTTCCAAGGCAGGGGTTCATACACCTATGGATTTCTTCGCCAATTCCGAATGGGATACTGCGCGTAACAATGCGGTTAAAGCTAGCAAGTTCATGAGAAGCCACGGACCTTTCATGCCTGCGATACTCGGTCCAGAGGAGATGGAATACACATCCAGGCCCGAGGTGCTGAACGCATTGAAAAAGAGGTTTGAGGATATTGAGTAGGAATATGAGGACACCCGCGGTGGTCGTTAATTTCAAAGCCTACCGTGAGGTCGACGGGCCGGGTGCACTGGAATTAGCACGTGTGTGCGAGACCGTTGCAGAGGAATCGGGAGTATGCATTGCCGTATGTCCGCCGATGGTCGAACTCAGTTTCGTGGCATGCGGCGTGGGGATCCCCGTGTTCTCCCAGAACGTCGATCCCTACGATCAGGGTTCGGCCACAGGGTGGGTCACCCCCTCCATGGCGGCGGCATCCGGTGCTATCGGTACATTGATCAATCATTCAGAACACAGGTCCGATGATGAACGTATATCGGGATGCATAGACCTCTGCAGGGGAAACGAGCTTCTGTCGATGGTCTGTGCGGAGTCGGTGAGAAAAGCTGCGGATGTTGCTCTTTTCTCACCTGACTTCATTGCGATAGAACCGCCCGAATTGATAGGCGGCGATGTCTCTGTCACGAAGGCCAACCCCAATATCATAGAGGATGCGGTCCGCCTTGTGAAGGATGTCGATAAGAACATAGCACTATTCTGCGGTGCCGGTATAAAGACCGGTCAGGATGTTAAGAAAGCCTTGGAACTCGGTGCCGACGGTGTACTTCTCGCCTCAGGTGTCGTAAGGGCCAAGGATCCCAAGGCTGTGCTCTTGGACCTTATCGAACCGCTTTGATACATATTACCTGTAGTCGTGCAGAATATATGGTGCTCCTGACCTGTAGCATTTATGAGAAGGGTCCTGTGTGTATTTTTGGTACTATTGTCGATATCTCCGTTTTCTCTGTTGGATGCCGATTCTGAGGCTGTATCCGATATCTCGGATCTGCGTTTTTTCGAAGTGATGCCTGCGGGTGAGTTTGAAGGATTTACCTTATTCAATTACGGTAACGAGACCGATTTGAAAGAATACACCGTTTCGGACGGCGAAGGAACTATTGTTTTCTCAGAGAGCGTGATACTCGGGCACGAAGAAAAGATCACGCTTCTGAAAGCGGAACCGGACGATTGGTTCCGAAACGGTCCGTATATCGTGTTGGGTACAAATGGGACCTCATCGAAGAATTTCGCACTGAACGATAAAGGTGATGACATGTACCTGATGATGGGGGATTCCGTAATCGATGCGTTCGTATTCGGAAAAGCAGTGGCAGATGATGGTTGGTCCGGAGATTCGTTCGATACGATCCCCAGATACAACTATGCGGCGAGGGTTTCGGCATTCGATACGGATTCGGCAGAAGACTGGGAATTAAGGAGGATCGGCAGAACGGATAGGGCTAGGATCACGGACGGCTACCAATCTACGGTGGAACCATTCGTGTTCCCGGAATCCTCCGGTGCTCCGGTGTTCAACGCCTTGGAAAAAGCAGAGTCGGAGGTTCTCGTCTCTATATACACGATGAATCATCCGGACATAGTCTCATTGCTCATCTCTCTGAAGGAGAAAGGAGTCGATATCACAATACTGTCGGAGGGTTCTCCGGCAGGGGGTGTTCCAAGCAACGAGATCGGAATGTTTGCCCTGATGAGTGACATGGGCATCGATGTAAGGATGATGAATGGCGATAATGGATTCAGAAGGTATACCTATCTGCACAACAAGTATGCGGTCATAGATTCTAAGACGGTCATAATAACTTCGGAGAATTGGATCGAGAGTTCATTCGAGGGCAATAGAGGATGGGGTGCGGTAATCGAGAATGAAGACTATGCGAGGTATATGCATGATATATTCATCGACGATTCATCATCGGACAATTGCGACGTAAGATCTTTCAGAGACATCTATCCCACTTCGATCGCCAAGGTGGTCAAAGGATATGCCGACCGAACAGAGGAGAGCGGTTTGAGATATTCGGCAGAAGTCATCCCGGTGATCTCTCCTGATTATTCTTTCCCTATGCTGAGAGAACTGATCGCACAAGCTGAGCACAAAGTGTATTCCGAACAGCTGGAAGTTCAAAATTCATGGATATCCACGGAGACGGACTCACCATTGCGTTGGATGATCGATGCGGCCTCTAAAGGCATCGATTCGAGATTGATCGTCGATACCACTTTCGATGATTCCGATGATCGATCCTCAAAGGATTGTCATGGAGCGTATTCGGCGCTAAGGGACGTCGGTCTCTATGTAAAGGCTATGAAGGGCGGTGACGATTTTGCTCTGATACACAACAAAGGCCTCATAATCGACAATTCGGTATGGTTGGGTTCTATAAATTGGACATCTAATTCTTTCGAGGACAATCGTGAAGTTGCTGTTTTTATGAACTCATATGAAATATCCTCTTACTACGAGTCCTATTTTCTGAAAGACTGGGGAAACACATTCGTCGGAGAAGTAAATCTGAGGATCCGGATCAACGAACCTACACCTACTGAGGGAAGAGCCTTCATACTCGATGCAACGGATTCCACTGTACCGGAAGGTTCCGTATTCGGATGGGACCTCAACGATGACAACGTGGTCGATAGGTGGGGGAACAGGGTCCCTCTGCAACTGTCAGAGGGGAATCATAATGTTCTGCTCACTGTCACGGACGATCTCGGAAATGAATATTCCTCGGAATATCTCGTTACGGTAGGTGCAGCGGAGAAGGATTCATATGACATCTCCGCGTGTATCAAATATGTTCCATTGCTGGTTATCTGCGTAACCGTCTTAGCGGTGAAATGCATAATAAGGTCGAGGGACAGGTAATTGATCGTAAGAGAATTCAGGATAGAGGATTCCGATGAACTGTACGACATATCGATGGAGTCGTTCGATGAGTACTACCGACCGGAGGTGTTCTATTCGTTCTTTGTACAATGGCCCGCAGGACAATTGGTGGCATGTGATTTTGCGGGAAAACCGGTCGGATTCGTCTCTGCCACAAAGTTGTTCGATGGAAGGGTAAGGATATTACTTTTCGCCGTGAGACCGGAATACCGCAGCAAAGGAATAGGGTACAGACTATTGGCCGCCCTTAGGATGAAAGCGTTGATGGAAGGCATCAGGAACATAACCCTGGAGGTCCGGCCCGCCAATGAGGGCGCTAGACGGTTCTACAGAAGGAACGGTTTCATGGAAACCGAGGTCCTTTTGGATTACTATCAGGACGGAGGGGACGGGATCCGCATGGACGGACCCGTTCAGTTGAACATCTGATCATCCAAATGCTGGTTTTCCATGTAATACGGAGATTTCTCCTTTTGAGAATCGGAGATATCCTTCGAAAGCCCCTTGGTGTACGAACCGTATTTCTCTCTGATCTGCTCCTCTGCAGGTCTCGAGCGTTTTATGGCCCTTCTTATGTGGTCATCGGTTATCAACGGAGCATTCTCTGTCACGGCTATGTCACCGGCAGCGCGGATCAGACCGCCCAACTCCCTCAGTCTGAGGGTGAGTCCTGTTTGGTTATCATGTTTGGCACGGGCCCTTCCTTCGGCTATTACGGCCTCTACGGCGCCGATTGTGGCATGGGGGATGTGCCCGTCCATCTGAACCTCCTGTGCAACGAACTGTGCGTATTTGGCACGGTTCTCGGGGGTATCGGGCATCGAGACATCGACCAATATCTCGTATCCGCAGCCGATTATCCTGGATCTCAGCGGTGAGAGTATGTTCTCGAGATCCTGTATGTTGCATGCGGCTACCAGGATGAAATCGCAGGGGACATTATCCACTTTGACACTGGCACCCGCACTCTGTGGATTGCGTCCAGCGATGGGGAACTTCCTTTCCTGCATCGCGGTGAGGATGAATCTCTGAAGATTGCCCAGATGCGAGATCTCATCAACGAAAAGGACACCTTCGTGTGCTTCGTGGATTGAACCCGGTACGACCCTTTCGTAGGCAGGTGTGCCCAGGCCCTGATGGCCTCCATAAGGATCGTGACGGACGTCACCCAATAATTCGGTTTCGGATGCACCTGTGGCAAGCACGAAGGGAGTCCTGTCCAACTTCACCAAGGTCTTTTGGTTGGA
>JBAYAO010000027.1:0-14419 GCA_041669745.1 Candidatus Methanomethylophilaceae archaeon
ACATGTCGACAGAATTTCGAAAGGTGTTGGAATGCCAATCAAAAGAGACAGATATCTTCAGAAACTGATCGATAGCAAATGGAACGGGATGGTCAAGATTATCACCGGCGTCAGA
Organism: Candidatus Methanomethylophilaceae archaeon; assembly: GCA_041669745.1. Taxonomy (GTDB): domain Archaea; phylum Thermoplasmatota; class Thermoplasmata; order Methanomassiliicoccales; family Methanomethylophilaceae; genus JBAZDV01. The sequence goes on from JBAYAO010000027.1 coordinate 116, forward strand.
AGATGCGGTAAATCCTATCTCCTGTTCAGATTATTCAAAACGCATCTGCTCAGCGAAGGCGTCAAATCCGAACACATCATCGAAATAGCATTAGACAGCCTTGAGAACAAACCCCTCCGCGATGTCAACGCATTATACGACAGGATTGTAGGATCGATCGATGACGGTGAAAAGTACTACGTATTTCTTGACGAGATACAATTGGCAGACGACTTTGAAAGCCTCCTCAACAGCCTCCTCCATAAAGAGAATTTAGATCTGTATGTAACCGGCAGCAATTCCAAAATGCTGTCCTCCGACATAATCACCGAATTCAGAGGAAGAGGAGATGAAATCAGAATGTGGCCCCTGTCGTTCTCAGAATTCCTGCCGTCCTTCAACGGAACCGAAGAGGAAGCATGGGACAAATACACCGAATATGGCGGTCTCCCCGAGATCACGGCAATAGGTACTGATGAAAAGAAGGCGAGCTATCTTCAGAACCTGATCAAAAAGACGTACAAAAAGGACATCACCGACAGATATGCAATCTCATTCCCTTCTGCGCTCGACAACATCTTCAATGTGCTCTCTTCATCCGTGGGATCGCTGACCAACCCGATAAGACTTAGAGATACGATGATTGCCAAAGGTTACAAAGCGATTGATGACGAGACCGTAAGCGCTTATGTCGGATACCTCGAGAATGCATTTCTCTTCGAGAGGTCGCAGAGGTACGATGTGAAAGGCAGATCCTATTTCGATACACCGTCGAAGTACTATGCAGTGGACATCGGCCTCAGAAATGCCAAATTGAACTTCAGACAGAATGAGATGGCCCACATAATGGAAAACATAATCTATAACGAACTCAGGTCAAGAGGTTACAGCGTGGACATCGGTGTTGTCAAGTATACCAAAACAGAGGATGGGAGACGTAAAGAGAAAACCGCGGAGATCGATTTCGTGGCGAACAGGGGAAGTCGTAGATACTACATCCAATCCGCATACAACATGGACGATCCGGAAAAGAAAGAAACGGAAATACGGCCATTCCTTAAGATTAACGATTCCTTCAAAAAGATCGTTGTCGTCGGAGGTCTCCTCAGTCCCCGCAGAGATGAAAACGGTATTGTGACGATGGGTATACGGAATTTCCTGAAAGACGAGAACAGCCTGGAGTTCTGAATTCTGGATGCGTTATCGGAACTCTCCGTAATGTCCAACCGTTCGATACCGCTGATGCACGACGACAGAATGGCCCTTTACGAGTTGTACAACCAGTGCAGTACCGGCTTCGTCTTCACGTTCAGCGAGGATCCGGAGAAACCGATATTACCCGATGCCATGTCGCGCCACCTGCCCGGAATATGCAAGAAGTACGATATCGCCCATATCACGCCGCACATGATCGGAAGGACGCTGCCTACGATCCTGATCAAGAAGTACAACGTGGATCCGAAGACACTGCAGTCCACCCCTGAGCACTCGAATATCTAGACGACGTTGGGATACTACTCCACAGTGGACGACAAGCAGAAGCGCAAGGTGCTGGAGATATACGGCGACACGATATGCGGACCGGAGGAGAAAGAAGACGATAATGACAGGGCTGGCGGATGCGTGAAGTTCGTGGAACCGGAGAAGGACCGTTTCGGATATTCGCCCAGACAGATTGAGGGGGCGAGAACGATTGCTGGAAACTGATAAGACATGAAAATGAAGGACGGAGAGAGAGACAGGGCAATCCGGAACGACCCTCCTTCCATTCGATAAACAGACAACCGTTGTATATGCCGGTTCGATTTCACTATTTGATGATGAATGCTGCGCCCTATCAGCATGTGACATTTGCCATAGACGGTAAAATACCCCCCAATCCATTCTTTTCTCAACATGATGCGACCTGATTGTTCGGAGTTTCAACACGATTAGACAGAAAAAACGTGTCGATTTTTGCTTATTTATCGAGTACCGTGCCCCCAACGGGCCTGGGATCTTTTTGAGGCCGAAATGCCACCATTTATTGACAGAACACTATACGATAATGAATGGCACTACACGATAAATGTTCGGCATTCATAGGAAATTGAATAAATTTGATTAAATACACTTAAAATATACGAAAAATCCGTATTTTGTAATCAGCAGGTCGAGAGTTCAACTCTCTCAAGTGGCTCCGTTCATTGTATAATCAATCACTGATTTTTTGTAATGATTAAAATTTTTGGGTCAGAATACGGACGATAAGACTGCTGTTCATGCTCTGTCTGTTGCCTCCGTCAGTACATCCACTGTCATGTTGCATTTGTGAATGTTATCGGATGTCCGTGCCCATTCCGTTGCGGGAAATGATATTTCGCACCTCGGTGTTCGGCCATTGATGCTTCTACCGACTTGTTTCTTCCGGCCATGACGCCGGCGAACAGGACGAAGATCTCCAACACGATCAATGTGGATATCGACCATGTCCATGTACCGGCCATATCGAAAATGGAGCCGATCAGCATGGGACCGATGGCTGCCAGGAGGTAACCAAACGATTGAGACATACCGGAAAGGTCCGCGGATGTGCGGTACCCGTCGGTACGCATGGGGATGTAAGATATCGCCAGACTGATACATCCGCCCGCACCCAATCCTGTCAGTATGACACTGACCACCATCGGTATTTCGGAAGTCGAGAATATCAGCAACAATCCGACGAGGTAACCGGCCGATATCGCTGCGGCGATCATCTTCTGATCCTTCATCCTGGATGCGATTATAGGTACCAGCAGAGTGACCGGGATACTGATCAGCTGGAACAGCATCGCCATTGTCCCGGAGAAACTCTCGGACATACCGTTTGCCACAATGATTGTGGGATACCAGGCAACCAGTGTGTAGAACAAAAGCGATTGCATCCCCATGTACAGGGTGACCCACCAGGCGACCGGAGACTTCCAGATGGATTTCTTCTCTTCGGTCTTCGCAGCGCACGTCTTCTCCTCGGAAGATGCCGCCTGAGGGGACCAGACGACCAATGCGACAACCGCAAGGACGATCCACAGCGCAAGTGCGACATTCCATCCGAGTCCGGTGGCCAGAGGTATGCTCGTGCCGGCACCGATCGCGGCAAATATGCTCATGCATGTGGTATAAACACCGATCATGGAGCCGGCTTTCGTCTTGTATGTCAGTTTTATCAGGCATGGGATGAGGACGTTTCCAATACCTATTCCCAATCCCATGACCGCGGTACCGATGAACAGTCCTGGCAATCCGCAGAACGATCTGACAGCCTCTCCGATGATCATCATGACCAATCCGATGAACATCAGACGCCTGAATCCGACCTTATCCGATAATCTCGGTACGAACGGGGATATGGCCGCGAACGCTATCAGCGGAATCGCAGTGATCATTCCCGCAATCGTTGCGGACAGACCGTATTCTGCCGATATGAGGTCCACGATCGGACCTACGGCGATCATGGGCGCACGCAGATTGAATGAAATCAGTACGATTCCAAAAGTGATCAAAATCAGCCCGTATTTGGTCCCGTTCGACCATTTACTCATATCCGCGCTTAGTTATTCACAATATAATGCTATTTATGAATAACTATGTAATTTGTATTACGAATATGAAACTATTGCATAACAAACTGAAACATTAGTATTCTGGCTGTATGAGTTGTATCATAAGGAACAACCCCACCATCCTTGGATTATTCGAGCCTCGAGGTATGAAGACCTTACTGACGTTTTGGTCACAACCATCAGTTTCCAGTCACCTACGTTCCCTGATGCCATCAACGTGTTAGGGTCTCAGCGCCTCGTTCAAGCTCTTGGTGTCGCCCGAATTCTACATCCACAGGGCACATCTAGGTCTACGCTTGTCGGTATACGACTGACCGTTGCATTGGATGTGGTGTATGCCATCATTACATTCTATACAAACGGCTTCTTGTCCGTCCTGTGCTTCACGCCGTTGAGTCTATCCGGATCGTCCTGTGTGTTGTACATGAACAGATCCAGTCTCGCGTCCAGACCCCTCATCTCCTTTGATACCGATTGCTTCAGCTCCGGATTTTGAGTGAACGTCTTCATCGCCGCATACGTGTCCGGAACGTCTATTGCACTGTATTTCGACAGCAATTCGGTATCGTTACGCATCTTTGCTATCCCGAACCTTATTGACAGCATTACGAATGTCACGAACAGATGTCCCATGATGCGCCCGTCGTCCCTCAGATGGGTCTTGTCCGCATCCAGATGGTTCTTGGCCGTATCGAAGCAATCCTAGATGCTGCACCTGGTCTTGTACATCTCGTACACCTTCTCATGTTACATTTCCGGGAAGAACAGTATAACGAGATTGCCGGCCCCATCCATATTCGATACCGCTCTTTTCCCTTGCCTGTGCCGTCAAAGCGTCCACCAGTCCGTCGTTCCTGTGCGTCAGCTCTTGATCTGTACCCAATTGCCGTCAGCCGTCTTTCTGTGCCCGGACGAGACTGCTGATTCCTGCCACATGAACATTCCTCGGAAGTATTGGCGGCCTTGTACAGGTTCGTATGGCGTTTTACGACGACCGCGAATTCCAGTCCGCGTCCGCCATTACATTCAGCAGTTTTTTATCGTTGTACCCGCGGTCCATGACAGAAACCGCCCCTTCGGAGATGCCGAATTCATTCAGCATGTTCACGGCTGAACATTCTCTGACGTTTCCCGGAACAGCCCCTGAGTACTGCGGATGGAGGCCAGGCCACATCCCATGAGGAGGTTGTACTGAGGACATGACAGATTGAAACGGGGTTGTACCCGGCCTTGCACATGAATTCTTCTCTGGCCCTTGAGAACATTACCGACATGCCTGCGGCCACCTCTCCTTCTTCCTTGCAAAACTTCTCGAATAATATGTCCTGACTCTTTCGACAAATCTGCGTGTTTCAATGCTCGGCCGCAGACCGAACGCACCGTCCGGTCTGTTCCAGCATCTCCCGGCCTTGTTCAGAAATCCGCGTCCGAGACATCTTGCGAAAGCAAGTGCCATGATCCCCAGACATCTTCGGAAAAACATATCAGCAGTCATGCACTGCTGTCCTTCACATCCCCTACGTCGATCCTGCTGCGTTCCATTCTCAAAAATTCAAGCCGGCATGAAAAACGAAACAGCAGAGGGTCGGGTGTATACGTGTAAGCGGAAATAAAAACGATGTTTCAGGAGTTCTCAGGAAAAAATTCATTTTTCACTTTGCAAAAACCTCTCCCTAAAGACAGGTCTCGGTATTCCGAAATCGACCATTGCATCATCAGACCGATATATCTGCACACTTCCATTGTCGGGAAACATCATCGATCAGTCCTGCCGAGAAGCCATTCCGTCACGGACATGATCACTGTGCCCTCATCCGTGGAATGCCTCACGACAGGGTCCAATGTGAGCACTGTCTTCGGGAAGCTGTCCTTCACCGAACGGAAGACACTGAGCTCCCGTTCCGCCGTGTCCTCGTCGTTCATCGATAAACACACCTGATAGTATCCCCTGCCACCAGTGGTCGGCGATGCTACGAAATCTATCTCCCTGGCACCGTATTTTCCCACCTGTACCGTGCATCCGCGCCTTATCAATTCCAGGTACACTATATTCTCAAGGACACGGCCCGCATCCTTCTGCGAGAAGCCTACGGCCATGTCCCTCAGTCCAGGATCCACGACGTAGTACTTCGGCGAAGGATTCAGAGCGGACGACCGCATGTCATACCTGTCTGCGCGGTAGATTACGAAAGCCTCCTTCATCAGATTGATGTACTTATCCACAAGATCCCTGCTGACGCCCATCCCTTCGACGATGCTGTTCAGTGACATCGGATTGCCAATGTTGTGCATCAGATAGCTCATCAGGCGGTCCAATTCCTCCATGTTGCGTATCTGGCCGCGGGAAGCGATGTCCCACTTGACGATGGATGCGTACATATCGCGCAGCATGGATTTCACGGAAACATCGCCCATTGACGGGTCCACGCCGGGGAATCCGCCGCATGTCATGTACCTGTAGAATGCTGCCGTATTATCTAGACCTTCTCCGCGAAACTCCTTCCATTCCGCAAAGGACAGCGGGAGCATATCGATGGAGACGTATCTCCCCGCGAGGTATGTGGACAGTTCCGACGAAAGCAGATGGGCATTGCTTCCTGCAATGTAGACATCTGCTTCGGTTCCGGAGACAAGCGAATTCACGACACGTTCCCATCCCTCCGCCCTCTGTATTTCGTCCAGGAAGACATAGCATCTTCCGGTCTTCGGCACCATCGGGAATACGATGCCGGCAAGATCGCCGGCATCCTTTACGTCGAAATATTCGGGCTCTTCCAGATTGATATGCACGATCTCCTTCTCCGACACCCCGTCTTTCTTCAGGACATCCATAAACTGCAACATCAACGTCGATTTACCGCAACGGCGCACTCCGGTGACCACCTTGACGATGTCTGTCTTGTCGCGGAACGCGGAGATCTTCGAGAGATAGCCTTTCCTTACAACAAATCTTTGGGCCACAGTACAGAATATGTTGGTTCTGCATATAAAATTTATGTTATACCATAAATTATCAATTTTTTTACATCAATAATATTCGATATAACCAAATCTTTAAAAACAGTCTATCTGTCGACAGATTCTTATCGATAGATCAGCACCCAAGACCGGCCTGTTTCAACGCATGAGTAGTCGGGACAGGCCAAGAGAATAAAAGCAATGGTGAAGAGAAGGATAGGGCATACGATTTTATTTTCGGGTTATTTCCTGACCTGACAACGATACGTTGCATCTTCATAGCAAATTCGACAATAAAACGAATAACCGCGATTCACACAAACATTCCGTGAAACTTTCCCATGTTAAAGACCAAAACTCTGTAATCGGTTTTTTGATCAGCTTCCGAGGAATTGATGAATGGCCTGCCAAACCATTTATTGCCGGCTGTTGTAAATTTACCCTCTGTCATAAATAAAATGATTGTCGATTAGTCCATGAGGGACAGATCAGGGGCTGTTTGCAACATCCGCCATCGGTCTTCATTCGGCTCATTTCTCAGAATAACTGTATTCAAACTGCCCCTAGGATACTGACCGCGATACCGGCCGATTTGGTTTACAGTGCAACAGAACAGCTGACAGAGAACTCGCTGGCAGCACCATGGTAAAAAGGGGCTTTTTTTCTAACGTTTCAGATATTGCGGAAGATGACTGGCTCAGACTCAGTTCTTTGGCAACGATGCACCGATTTTCATTATTTATCTACAATCGAAATTGAGTATAAATGCTGGTCAACTTCCGAAACCGAAATTCCCGGAATAGTACTACAGCATACCGGACCGGACAACAGAAGCTGCTCCGGGTCTCCGACCCCGAACAGCTCCGGTATCTCCCTTACACGCCTGATTCTCTCCATGCGTATCCTCAGGTCACCGTCATCGATGATCCTGTACGTCTCGGTCACGAGAATCGCATTGTTTACCATCAGATCCTTGATCTTACTTTTCGAGACGATCGTCTGCATCCTAACGCGGATCGTCGGTGCTAGGAACTTGATGAAGAACCTGCCCCACGCCTGTTCGGGATCGCCGATGCGTCCTCTGTACCCGTCGAAACCGTTCTTGCAGATACCAAGAGCCATGTCCACGTTGTTCCTTGCGTCATTGGGGCACATGACTAGCTCCCAATCGCGGACGGCGTCATAATCAATTGTATAATAAGGAAACTTTTTCCATAAAATGAATGGTTAACAAAAAATTAGCCTTATTAGAAAATATATTTCGCAGGGGCTTATATATTTTCAAAAAGTGTTCGTTGATGTGGAAATCAACGGGGTGAAGTTGAAAACCACCGTTTGTCCAGGAATCACCAAAGAAGGTGTCCTTGACTCGTTTTAACGCATCGACAATATGTCTGGGAATGCTATGTCCACCGTAGAGCCCACAGGTTCCGGAAAGACCGCATTCATCAGTGACATTGAAAATTTCGTACGGGGAGACACCGCCTATGACCGCTGCCGAAACGATCTCCGGTGTGCAGGGAAAGATGGATGGGAAGAAGGCCAGGATCTACACGGCATCGGAATTCAAGGCCATGGTCCGCAACGGCAGCCGTCCGACAACGAACGAAGTGGATGCGATTACGTGTGGAACGATGGGGGTCATGTCCGGTACAATGGCTGTCATGACGGTCCCGGTAACAAACCCGGGTGTTTTCAAACACGCCGAATCCATCAAAATGAACGGCGTCCCCGGAAATGTCGGTCCCTGTCCGAACGAATCTCTCGGCATCGTAGACTGCATATTCTACGGGACATCGAGAAGAGATCACAGATACGGCGGCGGGCACCTGTTCAGAGATTTGGTTGCAGGGAAACCCGTTGAAGTCGAAGTGATCTCCGAAGGCAAGACCTATGTCAATGTGATTACGCTTGCCGCCATACCTTTCGCGAGAATGATCCTTACCAGGGGCGCTTTCAAGAACTACACATGTTTCGTGAACGGCTCGGAGAGCGAAGCCCGTACAATCTTCTCAGGTCCTAAACCTCTGGGGTCCGGCCTTTCGGAGGCGTCCGTAAGCGGATGCGGGGAGATAAATCCGATCCAGAACGATCCCGAACTCCGTTATCTGAGGCCCGGGGCCTCCGTAATGCTGAACGGTGCTCCGGGGATGATAATCGGTACAGGGACACGGAGCACTGCGGAGAAACCGAATCTGTCTATCGCGGCCGACATGCATTTGATGAGAGCCGATTTCATGGGCGGATTCCGTACCTCGGAAGGTCCCGAGTGCCTGACATCCGTCGCTGCGGCGATACCGATACTGAACGATGCTATGCTCGACAGCGCATCGGTGTTGGATGAAGATGTGGCACTTCCGATCGCAGATGTCGTGGACCGTATTCCGGTATCCAAGGACGATTACGGCTCCGTATGGGGAAATGGCACTGCGGTATCGAGGGATATGACGAAATGCCTGCACTGCAACAACTGTCTTGCCGATTCGCTCTGCCCGACCGATGCGTTCCCATCTGGGGAATGGGACCTTACCAGATGCATATCGTGCGGATTCTGCGTATCCAGATGCCGCGGAAAAGTGTTCACGGCACATATGGGTTCTGTGAATTTCAACGGAAATGAAGTCCCGATCGTAATAAGACAGTCATCAAGAAAGAGGGCGGAGGAGCTCTGCGATCTCCTGAAAACAAAGATCATGGAAGGAAAATGGAGACTGAAGGTGTTTTGATGGGAGATTACACGCTACAATGCATGGGCGGAGGGGAGACGGTGGACGACCATTTCGCCTTGAAATGCGGTAACGGCCACAACGGGCTGTTGAGGGCAATATATAATAAAAAGCAGATCGAGATGAGACCTTACGGCGGGATGTTCAAATTCCTGGACTGGCTTCCGACAGATACGATATTGAAGACGGAATCTGCACCGATTACTTTCCGGAACAGAAAAATATCCAAAGAACTCGGACTCAAAAACCTATATATCGGATTCACAGGCTATTATCCGGAACGCAATGCAAAGGTTAAGTCCTGCACATTCAAGGAGATGGAGGCGCTCCCCACATACGCCCGTTTGATTGAGAACGGAGGAGGCACCGTGGTGGTGGCATCCGCCGGTAACACCGCGAGGGCGTTCGCACAGATAGCAGCCGAAGTCGGCATGGATTGCATTGTAGTCGTTCCGAAACTGTCTGCAGATGATATACTAGTGGCCGCTGAATCCGTACACGTGAAGTTGTTCACTGTGGATGGAGACTATGCCGACGCGACACAGATGGCGAACCGCATCACATCGTTCGAGGGTTACATACCTGAAGGCGGCGCAAGCAACATTGCGCGCAGAGACGGCATGGGCACAGTCATGCTTGACGGCGCAATATCGGCCGGCAGGATTCCAGACCGCTATTTTCAGGCGGTCGGAAGCGGCACAGGGGGAATATCGGCATGGGAGGCATCGCTTCGCCTGTTAGATGACGGACGTTACGGAGACAGGCTTCCGAAACTCGAACTGGCTCAGAATGCGCCATTCACTCCGATGGCAAAGGCGTGGAACGCCGGCAGAAGGGAAATAACAGCTGAAGATCTTGGAAATGCGGACAAGGACATTTCCAACGTCTACGCGCATGTGCTCACCAATCGCAGACCGCCGTATTCTGTGGCGGGAGGCGTCTTCGATGCCATGACCGCATGCGGAGGGGGATTCCACGAGATATCCAACGATGAGGCCAGATCCGCGGAGAAACTGTGGATAAGCATGGAGAACGTCAAACCGGACCCAGCCGCATCCGTGGCATTCGCGGCGCTGATCAAGGCGACGGAATATGGAAAAATCTCTCCCGACGAATGCGTTTTTCTCAACATGACCGGCGGCGGATTGGATAGGACCAAGGAAGACCTGTCGCTTGCCGCGATGGGTGTGACATCCGAATTGAGCATGGGCATGACTGATACGGAACTTAGGAAGTGCATCGATGTTTGAGAAGGAAATGGTTGATCAGCTGATCCTCGCCGGCGTGGACATTGTCGTCAGTCTGCCGTGCGACAAAAACAAAGGATTCACCGATTGCATCCATGACAATATGAAGGTAATAGACATAACACGCGAAGAGGACGGCGTAGGCATATGTGCAGGCGTATCTCTTATGGGAAAACGCCCGGTCATGTCGATACAGAGTTCCGGTCTGGGAAACATGATGAACGCCGTTATGTCCCTGGCCGCCTGCTATGAGCTGCCTCTTGTCATTCTGGCAAGTTGGAGAGGCGTGGACGGAGAAAAGATCGAAGCGCAGATTCCGTTCAATTCCAGAATCCAGGAGATGCTGGACTGCTATGGTATCAGTCATATCGAGATTGACGAAGCATCCGATATACCATCTGTACACACCGAGATCGACAGGGCATTCTCCGAGAATAGGATCACAGTGATCCTAATCCACCCGGACATGTGGAAAGAATCGAAACGCATGAATGGATGTTATCCGCCAAGATCGCGGAGTGTGCGCGGTTCTCCCGACTTCACAACCGAAGAACCCCACATGACACGTCTGGAGGCTATCGGGGCCACACTGTCCGCCATCGGGGACGAGGACATTCTGGTCTCCAACATAGGCGTGCCGTCCAAAGAGGTTATGGCCATCCGCGATCGTCCGACCAACTTCTATATGCTGGGAAGCTACACGCAGGCGACACCGATCGCCGTGGGTATGGCGGCCGTATCGGAACGCAGGGTATTCGTTATTGATGGCGACGGCAGCCTTCTGGGTTCATCGATATTCCCTGTGCTGTCATCGGCAGAGCTCAAGGCAGATCTGACGGTGGTGTGCATGGACAACGGCACGTTCGGATCGACCGGCGATCAAATAAACCCCTCATATTCCCATGTCGACATGGCATCGGTGGCCAGAGGATACGGCATAGAGGATGTCAGAACCGCATACAGCCGGAAGGAAATCGAATCGTGTCTCGCTTCTCCTCGGGGCATTAGGTTCGTTCAGGTTATGATAGTCCCTGGAAATTCAGATTCTCCCAACATCACGTATTCCGCTGTTGAAATCAAGAGGAGATTTATGAGATCTGTATGAACACAGAAAGAAGACGCATCGTCATGGGGGAGACATGCATCGATGCAGTGACCGACCACAAATATCTCGGCAAGGCAGAAGCCTTGGCGGCCGAAGCACGTACGATAGTCACATCCAAGATTGAGAATAGCCCCGAATTCGGGTCATCGTACAAACCCGTAAAATCCCGTATCGACGATGTCCCGCTGATAAGCAGGATGTGCACCGCATCAGAGCTTGCCGGAGTCGGTCCAATGGCATCTGTCGCTGGAGCCGTTGCAACATATGTCCTGAACGGATTGATCAGAGATGGTTGCGAATATGCAGTTTTAGATAACGGCGGAGATGTCGCTCTGATATCTGACAGGGAAGTATTCGTTGGATTGTTCACCGGAAGAAATGATCTGGAGTGCGCCCTGCATCTTACGCGGACATGCGGAATCCTGGGCGTATGCTCGTCTTCCGGAACATTTGGCCATTCGATATCATTCGGCCGCTCGGACATCTGTTCCGTTATCTCCGAAGACCCAATACTCGCAGATGCCTGCGCAACACGTTTAGGTAATCTTGTGTCGGAAACAGCGGATCTCCAGCCAGCTGCAGAGTATATATGCACCATCAAAGGCGTCAAAGGATGCATTGCATCAATTGCAGGTAACATCACGATATGCGGGGATGTTCCCGAACTAGTATCTGTCGGACAGGAGAATCATACTCTTGAAATGCAGTGACCTGTGAAATTCCCGGATGATCTGAGTAAACCCCACTGTGAATACCCAGAACCAATCTACACGAACTTGACATTGAAATCCAATTTCTTCACGACATACCATACCTCTGACCGTGGTCCCACGAATGCCCACTCCAAAAAAACCTGCAAAGTTCGATGATCTAAAGAATATCGAGTGAAATAAAGCACTTAACATGCTGTAGATGATAGAACAAAGGTAGAAAATTACAATATCTGAATACTATTTACACCAATCCAATCTCCATCAGATACACGTTCTCTCATTTACTGTCGTATCTACCATTCAGGCATGATGGCGCAATGTGAAGGTGGAGAATACTTCGATCAGTCTGTCTTTGCATTCCATTTGAAATCTACTGCCCTTCATCCCATGATTACTATTTGCCTTCGAATCATAACATGCGAATTTATTACGATTTTCAGTTTCACGACAACGAATACACACAACCCAATTCTCCGATTTTGAGCTACATTGTTCATGAGTTCTGAGGGTCAGGTTCGAGGCAGGCAGGGTCTTTGACCCCGAATACCTCGAATATTCTCCTCACACGTTTGGTCCTCTACAAACGCACATTCACTCACGATCAACAACGCTATACTTTTCTTATCGATTGGCATCCGATCTGCGATGACACCCGACGTTTCAGTAAAAAGTAGTATCAGATGATATAAAATTGGTGTGACTTTGGTACGACCGATTTTGAATCAGGATTTGTTATCGAGCACATATGAATACAGAATCTTATTGCCGTCGCGCGATGATGGTTGTATCAGCCCTGCCTCTCTCAGTTTTGCAATATCCGACCTTGCAGTATTCACGGACACCTGATAGGTTCTGCGAAGCGATTCTATTGAGATCTGGTCCTCTGAGCGGATCATGTCTGCAGCAATCATTTTCTGACGCATGTTAAGTCCCGCACCTTCGATCTCTGCCAGTCCGAATCTCTGATCGCTCAGCTTCTTTTTAAGATACTTTTCAAAGATACCTATTGCTTCAACGACAATGTCCAGATTATATCCAATGAAATATGTGGCATCGTTGTCATCTGTTTCGGTCAGCATGAATGCGCGATAGTATTTTCCGCTGTGATTCTTGATGCATTTGGATATTGAAAGGTATTCCATCAGCCAATACCCTTTTTTCATTGTGTACCAATAGAACAGCGCACGGGATACACGTCCGTTCCCGTCTTGGAACGGATGCATGTATGCAAGCATGAAGTGTATTATGATCCCCTTGACGATGGGATGAACAAAAGTGACGTCAGAGTTTACGAAATCACATAGGTCTTTCACCATTGGGAATATCTTTGAATGGACTACAGGCTGATGCGATACTTCTTCCGTCAGCACATCTATTACCACAATGTCGTCATTGTCTCTGAATTTCCCAGTACAGTTTTCATCCATGGTGCCTTTCGAAACTATTCTGTGGATGTCGCATATCAGCTCGGGAGTGAGGTCCTTGGTCAACACGGTCTTAATGAACTTCATCGCATCGTAGTTGTTTACAATCATCTGCTCTGACTTATTCTTCGGACGTTTATTCTCGCGCAACATCGTTTTAGCTGCTTTGGCGGTCGTAACAGCTCCCTCGATCTGACTGGATGCAATGGACTCTTCCATCGTAGAACTTACAGAATAGATCAGACTTCTCTTTTTATCCATCAGTTCTGGCGGCATGATGCCTGTCGTCGATCTAGTGTCTATTTCATGGATCTGTTTCTGAAATGCGTCGGGAAGATTATATTGGATGTCAAGTCCAGAGAACTTCAAATGTCTCGATGAAGACCTGCGGACAAGCTTCATCGTGGCCCAGATGGCCTCGCGATTCACATGTCCGACGTCTTTGTAATATAGATCATCCCAGTGAAGGTAGGCTTCGTTGTATCTGCTGGCAAGTTCAAAGACATCTTCGGATAACATCTGTTTTGCAAAATCTTCGTTACGAATGAGCGTGTTGAGATCCGGAGGC
>JBAYAO010000028.1:0-14314 GCA_041669745.1 Candidatus Methanomethylophilaceae archaeon
GATTACAAGCTTAAGCTATCCAAGGGCCTGTAGCTCAGCTAGGTAGAGCATCTGACTTTTAATCAGGTGGTCAAGGGTTCGAATCCCTTCAGGCCCGCTGATGGTCTTCATGAGCGATCAAGACGAGCGGATCAAGTATGAGGAATATCGAATGAAGATACAGGAGTTTTCTCACAAACGGGTTACCCACTGACCGGCAGTGGAGCAATAATGTAGGTGAATCACTTGGCAGCAGAGAATATCTCGTTTAACGTTCTCAAGCATGAACTTGTGCCTGAGCACTATCTTCTGACTCCAGAAGAGGTCGATGCGGTCCTTTCCAAATTGAAGGTTACACGCGACCAACTTCCGAAAATCAGAAAGGGCGATGCAGGAATAAAAGTGCTGGAGAACATTTATGGTCCCATCGATGAGGGCCGTGTCGTAAAAATCGTAAGAAAAAGTGCCACGGCGGAGGAGTTTGTCGGGTACAGACTTGTTACGAGGAGCTGAGTTCTATGAGAGATTTGGTAAAGCTATACTTCGAAGAGCGCAGCATTGTTAATCATCACACCTCATCATTCGATGATTTTCTGGCAACCAACGACAACGTCAACAGCAGGATGCAAAAGATTGTTGACGATATGAGGGTTCCGACAGACGATGCTGAGCGTGGCATAATAAAGTTGGACCAGGAACGCACAGGCGGTCGGGACATCGAGATACGTATCGGGAGGAAGAGGGACGAGGACGGCAACGTAGATCCCCAGGCCAGACCGACCATACACATCGACGAGCCCAAGGTCATGGAGGCCAACGGATACAGTCACGAGCTCACCCCGATGGAAGCGAGACTGAGGAACCTGAATTATCTAGCACCCGTCTATGTGGATTTCACGGTCATCGAAGACGGAATAGAGAAGGAGACAGAGACGGTCCATATCGGAGATCTCCCCATGATGGTAAAATCCAAGGGATGCAATCTCAACAAAGAGGTCATGGAGGCTCGCAAGGGCCGCGAGCTCACCGATGACGAATACAACAGGGAACTCATCCTGAGCAAGGAGGATCCGAGGGATCCCGGCGGATACTTCATAATCGGCGGTACCGAAAGGGTCCTGATAACACTGGAGGACCTGGCGCCCAACAGGGTGATGGTAGAGTACAGCGAGAAATACGGTTCAGCCGTGGAGGTCGCGAAAGTGTTCTCTCAGAGGGAGGGGTATCGCGCACTCACGCTCGTCGAAAAGAAGAAGGACGGCATGGTGATGGTCTCCGTTCCTGTCGCTTCCGGTTCCATACCGCTCATTGCATTGATGAAAGCACTCGGTATGGAGTCAGATGCCGACATTTACGATACGATAGTGTCCAGTGAGGACATGTCCAATATAGTCTATTCCAATATAGAGAGCTGTTTCGACAAGAAGAACTACGCACCCAACGGCTATCACACCAAGGAGGACGCGATCGCATTCCTCGAGAGGAATTTTGCAGCAGGTCAGGCGAAGGAATACAGGACGAAGAAAGTAGAGAGCATACTTGACCGTTCACTGCTACCGCACCTCGGAGACACTGAAGCCGATCGTATGAAGAAGGCGATCTTCCTTGGGCGTATAGCACGTGCCGTTCTCGAACTTTCCCTGGGCAAGAGGAAGGAGGACGACAAGGATCACTATGCCAACAAGAGACTGAAGCTCTCGGGCGATCTCATGGAAGATCTTTTCAGGACCAGTTTCAACAGTCTGATGAAGGATCTCAAGTATCAGTTGGAGAGGAACTGGGGAAGGAAGAGGGAGGACTTCAGAATATCCTCCTCCATTCGTCCCGATCTTCTCACACACAAACTGCTGCATGCACTCGCCACCGGAAACTGGGTAGGAGGGCGCGCAGGCGTATCCCAGCTTTTGGACAGGACATCCAACATGTCCGCGATGTCCCACCTGAGGAGGATAACGTCATCGCTTACCAGGAGTCAACCGCACTTTGAGGCCCGTGATTTACATCCCACACAGTGGGGCAGACTCTGTCCCTCAGAGACGCCGGAAGGTCAGAACTGCGGTCTTGTTAAGAATGCCGCGCTCATAATCGACGTTTCGGAAGGATTCCCTGAATCCGATGTCAAATGGATGCTCAAGGACCTCGGTCTGTCGCCGGTGAACCAGCAGAGCGTCCGTGTGTACGTAAACGGGGATCTCGTGGGCAGTCACGACGATGCCGAGCGGTTGGTCATGGAAGTTCGCGACAGAAGGAGATGCGGTCTACTGTCGAACGAGATCAATGTCCGTTTCGACGAAGAGATGAACGAGGTCATCATAAACTGTGACGAGGGCCGTCTTAGACGTCCGCTTCTGGTCGTCAAAGACGGAAGGACCATGCTCACAAGGAAGCATCTCGAAGGGATGTCCGAACATAAGGTCAAGTGGAACGATCTGTTCCGCGAGGGGATACTGGAATGGCTTGATGCTGAGGAGGAAGAGGATACCTACATCGCCGTCGACGCATTCGATACGCCCGACAGATGTGAGCATTGCGGCCATGCGCTGTCACCCACAGAGGTCGATTGGATGAACCCAGGGAAAGAAGGGGACGTAGTTCTGAAATGCAACCATTGCGGAGAGGAGTTCCTTGTCCCATCGAAGATAACACAGGAGCACACGCATATGGAGGTCGATCCGATGTGCATTCTCGGTGTTGCGGCGGGACTGGTCCCGTATCCGGAACACAACTCGTCGCCCCGTGTGACGATGGGTGCCGGAATGGCGAAACAGGCTTTGGGTATACCCGCTTCCAATTATCGTATCAGGCCCGATACCCGCGGACATCTTTTGCATTACCCGCAGAAACCGATGGTACAGACCCAGACGATGGAATTCATGGGATACAATCACAGACCGGCGGGACAGAACTTCTGCATCGCGGTCCTTTCTTACCACGGATACAACATAGAGGATGCGCTGGTCATGAACAAAAGTTCGGTCCAGCGCGGTCTGGGCCGTTCGACGTTCATGAGGACGTATCGCACGGAGGAACGCCGTTATCCCGGAGGGCAGGAAGATCATTTCGAGATACCTGCACCGGACGTGATGGGTGCCCGTGCGGATCTGGCATATGCATCACTCGGTGAGGACGGTCTAATTTCGCCCGAGGCGGAAGTGACCGGGAGCAACGTCCTCATCGGAAAGACGTCTCCTCCGCGTTTCCTCGAGGAAGAGACGGATTTCCTCACGCCCCAGAAGAGAAGGGAGACATCCATAACCGTCAGGCCTGGAGAATACGGGTATGTGGATTCCGTAATGGTCACTGAATCCGAGAACGGTTCCAGATTGGTAAGGGTCAAGGTGAGGGACCAGAGGATACCGGAACTCGGTGACAAATTCTGTTCGAGACACGGACAGAAAGGAGTCATAGGTCGGCTGGTGGATCAATGCGACATGCCCTTCACCGCTGACGGTGTGACACCTGATCTGGTGGTTAATCCTCACGGTATACCTTCGCGTATGACCATCGCCCATGTTCTGGAGATGATCGGCGGCAAGGTCGGTGCCATGGAGGGTCGCACAATCGACGGAACGGCCTTCTCGGGAGAGAGGGAGGAATCCATACGTGACGGACTGGTCAGGAACGGGTTCAAGAACACGGGCAAAGAGGTCATGTACGACGGTACCACCGGACGTCAGATACAGACGGACGTCTACACGGGTGTGATATTCTACGAGAAGCTGCATCACATGGTCAGCGGAAAGATGCACGTCCGTTCGCGTGGACCCGTGCAGATACTCACACGTCAGCCAACAGAAGGACGTTCCAGACAGGGAGGTCTGAGATTTGGGGAGATGGAACGTGACTGTCTCATAGGTCACGGAGCGGCGATGGTCATAAAGGACCGTCTGTTGGACGAATCGGACGGGACACAGCAGTACGTCTGTGGAAATCCGAATTGCGGGCACATAGCCATAATGGACAGGCGCGGCGCGCTCTATTGTCCAGTGTGCAAGAACAACACCAATATCTACCTGGTTCAGACATCCTATGCTTTCAAACTGCTCATGGATGAGCTTCTGTCACTGGGTGTCGCCATGAGACTTCAGCTGGAGGATTTAAGATGATGAAAGGCATTTCGAAAAGGATCGGATCGATCAAATTCTCCTGTGTCTCCCCGGAGGAGATCAGGAAAATGTCTGCGACGAAAATCATCACTGCGGATACCTATGATGATGAGGGCTATCCCATCGAAATGGGATTGATGGATCCGCATATGGGAGTCATTGAACCGGGTCTCCGGTGTAAAACATGCGGTTGTAAGGTTGATGAATGCCCGGGGCATTTCGGTCATATCGACCTTGCGATGCCGGTGATACATGTCGGCTTCATAAAGGATATCAAAGCTCTGTTGGAGTCGACCTGTCACAAATGCGGCAGGCTCATGCTGACGCCCGAACAGGTGGCGAGCCGCAGGGACAGCATGGAGACAATGGAAGAGCTCGGAGGGGATTCCGCGGATGCCAAATTGTTCTCCAAGGAGACGGCCAAGGACGCCTCCACGAAGGGAATCTGTCCTTACTGCGGTGCCGAGCAGATAAAGATCAAATTGGACAAACCTACGACCTTCCGTGAGGTGGTAGACAATCACAAGTTGACTGCGAAAGAGGTCCGCGAAAGACTGGAGCGTATTCCGGATCAGGATCTCATAACATTGGGAATGGATCCCGGTACATGCAGGCCGGAATGGATGGTGCTTACGGCACTGGCGGTTCCGCCGGTCACGGTCAGACCCTCGATCACGCTGGATTCAGGGGACAGATCCGAAGACGATCTCACCCATAAACTGGTCGATGTCCTGAGGATCAACCAGAGACTGAGGGAGAATCGTGACGCAGGTGCACCGCAACTCATAGTGGAAGACCTGTGGGAACTGTTGCAGTATCACGTTACGACGTACTTCGACAATCAGACATCCGGTATCCCCCCAGCAAGGCACAGATCAGGACGTCCACTGAAGACGCTGACGCAGAGATTGAAGGGAAAGGAAGGTCGTTTCAGGTCTAATCTGTCTGGTAAGCGTGTCAATTTCTCGGCACGTACTGTCATTTCACCAGACCCGCTTCTTTCCATAAATGAGGTCGGAGTACCCATCTCGGCGGCCAGAGAGCTCACGGTACCCGTCCATGTGAACGAGCACAACATCGATGCATTGAGAAGGTTGATTGCAGGCGGTACGGAACCGCTCGACGCGGACGGGAAATATCTCGCAGGTGTGAACTACATCATCAGGTCCGACGGAAGGAGGATCAGAGTGACGGATCGCAACGCTTCAGAGGTCGCCGAGAGCATCGAGATAGACTATGCTGTCGAGAGACAGCTGATCGACGGTGACGTGGTTCTCTTCAACAGGCAGCCCTCGCTGCACAGAATGTCGATGATGGCGCATCGTGTAAGGGTGATGAGCGGGCGTACCTTCAGGTTCAATCTCTGCGACTGTCCTCCGTACAATGCGGATTTCGACGGTGACGAGATGAATCTTCACGTCCTGCAGAGCGAAGAGGCACGTGCTGAAGCACGCATCCTCATGCAGGTCCAGGAGAACATCCTGTCGCCCAGGTACGGCGGACCCATCATAGGAGCGATACACGATCATATCACCGGTGCGTACTTCCTTACCCATTGCAATCCCAAGTTCAGCAAGGCCAGGGCAATGAACATCCTGACGAGGCTGGACGACGTCGAGATCCCGGAGCCGATGACGGACGAAAACGGTGAGGAATACTGGACTGGAAGACAGCTATTCTCGATCGTTCTGCCCAAGGACTTCAGGGTGACGTTCAAAGCAAGTATCTGCCAGGGGTGCACCGTGTGCAAGAAGGAGAACTGTGAGCACGATGCCTATGTCAAGATACGTGACGGTCAACTGATCTGCGGAACAATAGATGTCAAAGGCATCGGGAACAGCAAAGGGAAGATACTCGACCGCATAGCACGCGACTACGGGTCCGACAGGGCATGTCAGTTCATCAATGACGTTACCAAAGTTGCGTTGGGTGCGATCATGGACCACGGTTTCAGCACTGGTATAGACGATGAGGATATCCCCGAGGAGGCAACACTCCAGATTTCGAATTTCAATCAGGAATGCATAGCCAAGGTGAGCGATCTCGTGCAGTCGTATCAGGACGGGACACTGGATCAGATGCCCGGACGTTCCCTGAGGGAAACACTGGAAGTGAACGTCATGAAGGTTCTCGGAGAGGCCCGTGATGAAGCCGGACGGATAGCAGGTAAACACCTGGGTATGCAGAATCCCGCGGTCATAATGGCCAAAGCCGGGGCCAGAGGTTCCATGCTCAATCTCTCGCAGATGGCAGGTTGCGTCGGACAGCAGGCCGTCCGTGGTGAGAGATTGGCAAGAGGGTATTGGGACAGGACACTGCCTCATTTCAAGAAAGGGGATCTCGGAGCTTATGCCAGGGGTTTCGTGTCCAATTCATATAAGACGGGTCTCGCACCGACCGAGTTCTTCTTCCATTCGATGGGAGGGAGGGAAGGGTTGGTCGATACTGCCGTCAGGACGTCAAGGTCCGGTTACATGCAGAGGAGATTGATTTCCGCCCTGGAAGATCTGAAATTGACCGAGGACGGGTCGATCAGGAATACAGCAGGCACGATAATCCAGTTCGTGTACGGTGAGGACGGGATAGATCCATCGAGGGCCGTTCAAGGTAAGGCCATCGATATCGATGACCTTTTCACAGAGGTCCTCGGGGACGAGGCGGACAAACTCCTGGCCCTTGAGAACAAGGATGTCGGAGAGGACTACGGTTCACGTGAGAAGGACGAAATGGAATACGTCGAGGAAGAAAGTCCTGAATTTGAGACCGAGACCGAATTCGAGAGTGAGTAAAATGGCTAAGAAAGATACCATGAACGCCCTGCTAAGCAGGGATATAAGCGAGAAGTCAGCTATGCTCCTTCTCACGAAATACAACACACTGAAATCGATCGGTGACGCAGGCGTCTCCGAACTTGTTCAGCTGGGGTTGGAGGAATCCGAGGCGGCCACGATAATATCCAAAATCGGCAAGAGCTCTTCAAGGTCATCGTCCGGAAGGGCCAAGGCGGCAGTTGAGGAGGTTCAGGTCGTTCCGATGGAACTCATCAGCAATCCGCACACCTACACCGGCGATGAGGAGAGGCTGCTTGCGATAATGAAGAGGGAGAATGTAAAGCTGCCTCTGAAGGTGGTCATGGACATTGCAGCCCGTATAAGGAACAACAACCTGAGTGACGAGATATGCACCAAGCTCATAACCGTTGCACATCGGATGTTCATCAGCCACAGCATGGACCCCAACGAGTCCGCAGGTATCATGGCCGCCCAATCCATAGGAGAACCAGGTACGCAGATGAACATGCGTACGTTCCACTATGCGGGAGTTGCCAACATAAACGTCACACAGGGTCTGCCGAGGTTGATCGAGATAGTAGATGCCAGACGTGTGCCGAGTACTCCGTCGATGGACATCCCTCTCGTGGGAATAGCGGCCGAGGATGAGAACGTCGCTCGTCGTGTCTCATACGAGATCGAGATGACGACCCTTCTGAACGTCGCAGAGGTCGAGACCGACATCACGAACATGCGGCTTATCATAAATCCGGACACCCGCAAAATGGATGATCGCGGGGTCAAGATTGACGATATCGTCGAGAGACTCAACAAGGTCAGAATACTCCGTGGACTGGTGGAGGTCCGGGATTTCGACATACTGGTGACTTCCGATGAACCGTCCTACAAGAAACTCCAGCAGATCTACGATGCGGTGAAGAACGCCAAGATCAAAGGAATCGACGGTATAACCAGGGCGGTTCTCAGCAAAGAAGGTTCATCCTGGAAGATCGTCACCGAAGGAAGCAATCTTAAAGAGGTTCTGAAAGTCGCAGGTGTCGATGCCAGTAGAACGATGACCAACAGCATATTGGAGGTCGCTGACGTTCTGGGGATCGAAGCTGCCAGGAATTCGATTATTCACGAAGCTTACGGAACACTTTCCGAAGCAGGTCTCAACGTGGATATAAGACACATCATGCTTGTTGCCGACCTGATGACCAATGACGGTTATGTCAAGGCCATAGGAAGGCACGGAATTTCCGGAAGGAAATCGAGTGTGCTCGCAAGGGCGGCGTTCGAGATCACAGCGCCGCATTTGCTGCATGCGGCCATGAACGGAGAGGTAGACCACCTCGAAGGAGTGGCGGAAAACATCATAGTCGGTCAGCCGGTGACCCTTGGGACCGGAGCCGTAAACCTGATTTACACACCCAAAGAGAAGGGGGATAAGGAATGATAGACATAGGTAGAGCATTAAAGGCTGCGATCGTCACAGGACATGTGGAGTTCGGAGTGGATCAGACTGAGAAAGCAGTAAAGACCGGAAAGGCACAGATGGTCATTTTGGCCAGGAACTGTCCGAGTCAGGAACTTACTGGAGCGGACATAGGCGTGAAGGTCCATGTCTTCGAGGGCAACAATATGGAATTGGGTGCTCTTTGTGGTAAGCCGTTCTCGGTTTCCGCACTCGCGGTGATCGACAAAGGCACCTCTAACATCTTAACGCTGTGAGAAACATGTCTGCAGATATCGTACTAACCGAGGATACCCTCAGATACATATCCCTGTTCGAGGCGATAACCAAAGCGAATGTCATCGATTGCATGGATACAGAGGAGAAGCTCGTTTTCGTTGTGGAGAAAGGGCAGGGAAATACGGCGGTCGGCAAGAAGGGTGAGCATGTGATCAAGCTCAAAGAGAAGACCGGCAAGAACATCCAGGTCGTGGAGTATTCCGACGACCCGGAACAGTTCGTGAAGAACGTGTTCCACATCTATAATCCCCAGAAGGTCGAAATCGAACAGCGCGGTAATATTACGCACGCCACGATCACCGTGGACCCGAAACTGAAAGGCAGGGCCATCGGTAAATCTGGCAAGAATCTTCGCATTGCAAGGGACATCGTAAACAGGCATCACGAAATCCAAAGCATAAGCGTCGACTGATCGAACGCCCCCGACGATCGGTCATCCCCAAGGGACAAACATTTTACCTTCCATTTATCAATTCAGGGGCGTACGTTCTACTTCAAGGCGGTCCGCTGTAGGGTATTCTTCCGTTATGTAACATTTGAACGGAAGCATGTTTGCCAATTCTTCCAGAACCCATGAGGCGACCTCGAGACGATTCCTTTCAAGATCTTTGAAAAATAATATATCTGGCACATCATATTTTTCTTTAAGAACAGATATGACTTCGTCAAGGTTCTCAGCATAAATTATTCCCTTGAGAATAGTTCCGTCATCAGTTATCACATCATATTCCTTAGAAACATGTTTAGCTCTTCTTATGAATCTGTTTCTGAGTTGAACGCTGTCCTTGAAGGATGAGGCGCAGAAGTGGATAGGGATCTCAGGATGTTTCTTTATCATCTTCATCGCCAGTTCTCTGGAGCCTCGAACAGCGGAAGAGGTCTCACCGAGTATCTCGTATTTCTGGGATTGCATCATATCCCAATTGCTCTCAGAGAATTCCAGCTCGTTCATATTGATGAATTTGATTCCCACGGAATGAGCGTATGTTATCATCGCATCGAGATCTTCCTCATGTTCCGGAAGAGCTGGTACCTCTATTCCGACGTCGATCCCGTCCATGTTCGCTATCTCCCTCAATGCTGTTTTCGAAAGGTCATTCCAAACAATCAGTGGGGGATGAAAACGTATCTCATCCAGTCCCGCATCGCTGACCAATCTTACTTTGTCAGGGTCGAGAGTCGATGTGTAGAGGTGGATATGATGTTCTTTCCCGAAACGTCCTTTCAACATCCGAATGGCATTCACCGTACGTTCAATGTTCAAGAACGGGTCTCCGCCGGTGATCCCGGTACCGGTTGCATCCATCATCTCAGCCTCTTCAATGATCTGCTCCATGTTAGATATCTTCAGTTCATTGGCATAAATCACGTCCCTGTCCTTTTTCTCAAGGGACACTGGGCAGTAGAAACATCCGGTACAGCATCTTCCCGTTATGAACAGGACCATCTTGCTTCCTCTGATGCAATGTTCGCATCCCGCTGCCAACGGACCGTTGCTTGCAGATCCGCAATCGAAATGTTTTATGCTCATCGCAGGGTGATCGGTCCGATGTCTTAATAATCCTTGCAGATCAATCACAGCGGTACTATGAGGAAGGATACGCGCATCGTTTTGGCATTGGACGAAACGGACAAGTCTAGGGCATTGGACGTCGTCAGCAAGGTCGCGGAGCACATAGACGCCGTCAAGATCAATTGGCCGCTAGTTTTGACTGCAGGTCCCGAAATAATAACAAAAATATCAGACATTTCAGATGTGGTATGCGATTTCAAAGTTGCAGACATTCCGAACACGGTTAAATTGATAGTCGAGAATACTGTGGCACTGGGAGCATCAGCGGTCATTGTCCATGCATTCACAGGTGAGGATTCCATGCTCGCTGCCGTCGAGGCGGCGGGCAAAGCCGAGATATATGCAGTGACAGAGATGAGTCACCCAGGAGGAAAAACATTCACCGCACTGCATGCGGAGGATATGGCCAGAATGGGTGTAAGATGCGGTGTCGCAGGTTTCATCGCTCCGGCGACACGCCCTGAGCGCATTGTCGACATAAGGAGAATCGTCGGCGACAGGAAGATACTGTCGCCGGGTGTTGGCACACAGGGAGGTTCCGCATCCGCTGCGATTAATGCCGGTGCCGATTATGTGATCGTCGGAAGGGCAATATACAGATCGGATGACCCAGAGGCTGTGGTCAAGGCCATGGAATCGGAGATACGGTCCGTACTCTGACGATTCTCCTGTCCTATGTTCCTGCGCGTTATAGGGGCGTGCACGCGTCGGTAAAGCTATTTATAGAAAGGTTACAATCGCCAGGCATTCTATAGAGCGGAGAATCTATAATGCGCAAAATTGGAATTAAGTCAACCGAGTCTCAGGAATCTGAGGGCACGCACCATCAAAAGGATGGTGATGGATGGTTTAAGAGGAATTCGCGCTCGATAATTGCAATGTCTGTGATATTCGTGATAGCCCTCGTTTTGAGGCTAGTTTTCGCATACAGCATCTCTGCCGGAAGCAACTTTGCGCTATCCGGCGGATCGGGCGCATCGGGCCACCTTCGTGTGATCACCGAACTGATCACAGCCGGAAGCCTTTTCGGTGTGGACGGGGCACTCAATTATCCATTCGGTTCGACAAATGTGAACCCACCCCTGATGGATTTGCTTCTAGCGGTGTTTGCGAAGATCGCGATGTCATTCGGTGTCAGTTCAACAACGGCTGCGTCAGGTGTATTGGCATGGTCTTCGATGATATTCGGAGTAATTGCCTGTATCCCAATGTATTTCCTCGGGAAGGAGATGTTGGGAAGCAAGACGGCAGGATTTCTCTCCGCGTTGTTCCTCGCCGTTTGTCCTGTAGTCATAACGCAGACTGTGTTCTCTAACGGTACAGAGGTCGGATTTGTAGCATTCCTGTTCATTCTGATGACTTATTTTGCTGTGAAGGGTATCAAGGTCCTCGACAACAATAACGACAAGGGAAAATTCGGCGATGTGCTCAGGAGCAACAGATCGGCATTGAAGTGTTCGGTCATCGCAGGGATATTCCTCGCATTAATAGCGCTCTCGTGGAACGGATTCCGTTCCATAGTCGTTATTTTGGCGATAATCATGGGGGTCCAGTTGATATTGGACCGTTTCAGGTCGAAGGATACCAGAGCAGGAGTTCTGTTCTACGGGATTATCATAATGATAGGAACGTTCGCCGCAGCACCCTACTACGTGACCATGGGTCTATGGGATCTTGTGTACTCTGGACCGTTCTTCATCGCCGTCATCTCCGTGGTCCTGTGCTCGGCCTTCTCGCTTATGTCGAGTCGTCCTTGGACAGTCACGATCCCTGCGTTCACGATAATAACAGTCGCCCTGTTTGCGTGTCTGTACTTCTTTGCCAATGGCCTGTACAGCGACATAGTCTACGGTAACGATCTGTATGCGAACGTTACGTTCTCATCGCTCATGTCATCGAGCTCGCTCTCACTCTCGGTGCTTTCAACGTACTTCGGATGGATGACACTCTGGTTTGGATGGCTCGCAGTCGCGTATATGCTGTACAAGACGCCCAAGAACGTTTCTTCGGTGAAGTACATCTTCGTCATGCTTTGGTTGCTGATATCATTGCTGATAGGCATAAGGACGGAGACACTCGCGGTGGTTTTCGCACCCGCGTACGCCGTTGGCTTCGCATTCATAATGATATGGCTGTTCAAACATGTAGATTTCAAGGAATATTTCACGGGAATCAGGACGATGGATCTCAAATCCTCATGGAAGAGGATTTTGAGGCCGATCCCGCTGGCTTCCATATTGATCGTGCTTCTGCTCGTATGTGCACCCAACATGCTGTACGCGGTCGATGCTGGTATCTCGAACAATGAAAAGGACGACTACAACAGCCAGGTGAAGGATGTGTTCGGTGACGAGTACCTCGGAGCACTCGGCTATTACGTCAAAGCCGATTCAGATTGGACTGTCAATCCCGCATTTTCGTCATACGCGGACAAAGAAAAATCAGGCGCCATGGTGACATGGATCGACTATGCGGCAGACGCTGCGACATTCGGTAATTTCGATGTGATCGTTGACAGTTTGGGTAACGGTTCTTCAGCCATGTCGAACATTCTGCTGTCGAGTGGTTCTGATGGAAGTTCCACAGCTGCACTCTTGCTCTACATGATTTCCTACTACGGTATCGATAATGCAGAGAGCGCGCTCAGAAGCGCTGGAATGTCCGCAGCGGACTTCACTGTGCTCAAAGACGTTATCGAGAATCCCGGCGACTACAAGGACGCCGTCCTTGCGGATCCGGGTACATACGGTGTTCTCTCCCTGGGCATATCGAATGAGAACGTGATGTACAAATACGGCGGAAATTTCCTGACCGATAACTACTCTACTTACGAGATATCCGGTCTGTATGACGCGGTCTGCAACGCATGCGGAAAGAACGTCTCTTACGTCACCATAAGCGGCAACATGTTCCCCGTGTACTACGGATACAGCTCTGTGTTCAGCACAATGGCGTATCTTAACGGATATCAGCTGTCCGATTCATATGGAACAGTCACCGAATTCCTTAATGCCAGCGGTTATTCGACGTACTACTACGGAATGTACGACTACACCGATTCGATGTACAAGACGCTTCTTTGGAGGATGTACGTGGGAATGTCTCCGGAAGAGGCGGGTTTCACTGGCACGTTCGCGTCCGTGAGTTATATCTCAGCGCTCTCGTTGAGTGACGGAACTTACAAGGCCACTCCGGGGTTCGGTCTCAGCAATTACAAGGTATCGTATTGGCATGTCATGTACAACGCCGACGATGATGCGACACTTTCATCCGACGGATGGGTGGAGATGGACGCATACGAAGCCATAGAGCTTCAGACGAAAGAAGGCGGGCTTATCAATTACCTGAGTGGACTTCCGGTGATCTTCGAGTACGCTGACAATGCATCGAGCTCATCAATCTCCGGTACGGTGACGTACGAGGAAACAGGGGAAGCAGCGGAGGGTGTATGTGTTGCGGTATTCGACTCGGACGGTAACCAGCGCTCCACGACATTCACGGACGAGAACGGAAAATACACTGTGTTCGTGGACGAGGACAGCTACAAGGTCCAGTTCAGTGCAGGTTCGACCGATATTGCCGGCGGAAGCAGGATAAAGACCGAGTTGGTGTCAGGAGTGACCACTCTGAACGTCACCGTTCCGACCACCAGTCTGAGCGGGACGGTTTCAACGGACAACGAGAAGATTGAAAGTGTCAAGATAAAGTTGGTCGGAGAGGTGACAGGAAAAGTATACGAGAAGAACACCACTGACGGCGCATTCGATCTGGAACTTCTGCCGGACACGTATACGATCACGGTGATGTCACTGGATGAGAGCACAACATATGCGACGACCTCCTACCTTACCGTTATCGGTAACAACGTCGGTCTGGATATTTCGTTGGATTCGGCGGACGTGACCGTGAATCTGAAGAACGAGTTCGGTTCTGCCGTCTCCGGTAAGACCGTGGTACTGAAAGATGTGAACACGGGTGCGACTTTCGAAGGGACCACAGAGGATGGGACGGTCGTCATCGGGGTCACACCGGGAACATACACGTATCTGATGAGCGACGCCAATCTGTACACTGTGCCAACGACCTTCACGGTCAAAGCGGATGGAACAAAGACGATTACCGTCGTGGC
>JBAYAO010000029.1:0-14203 GCA_041669745.1 Candidatus Methanomethylophilaceae archaeon
CCATTACAGGAACTCGGCAAGGGCCTTACGATTATCAGTGGGTTTCCGGAAGCGAATCTTTCAAGATCCTTTTCACTGTATGTTGTGTTGAGGATCGTACGAACCTTGGTCTCTTCTGCCGGAGTGCCTATGATCTTGATCTTCTCCTGTGATTTCTTACGCGCTGCGGTCATGTGTACTTTGTCGGTGTTGATCTGTGGTTTAGCCGGAGTATCGACATATTCTATATCGATACCATCAGCAGGACAATTCCACCACTTCGCTATTTCGCGCGGAGTTAACCCTTTAAGCGGTAACGTCTTTTCCGCGAACTTGTCATAGTCTTTTGTGTTGCAACGTCTTTTACGGCCATTCTTGACCCCCTCGCGTTGATTGTTGAAGTGTTTGATGATCTCCGATTCGGGGACATGACCTTTAGAATCAACAGGGATCCTCAATACCTTGCCTGATTTCAGTTTGACCTCTTTGGTCTTGTATGATGTCATGTTCTCACTTCCTCTTCTTCGTTGATCTCTTCTTGCATGTCTTCTTTTTCTTGCTACGCGGCGATGGTACCGGAAGGTCGAAGAGTATGATCTTGAATCCTGTTCCTCCCTGTGCCTCTCTGACCTTACGCTTGCTTTCTTTCTCTCTTACCGACTGTTCACGCTTGAGGTTAGCTATCCTCTTCTTTTCTGCTGCTTCCTCTTGCTTGCGCATCTTGACTTCGCGCTTTCTTGCATCGATGTTGTCACCGATGGCTGATGTCTCTTTCTTCTTGTTTCCAATTATTGCCATGTGTTCACCTCCGATATTATCGGGGGCGGCAGTATAGCTATATCCTGCGCGTAACGCGTGCGCGCGCGACCAGCAGGGTAACTACCCCCCTCGAATTATCGGTCATTTATCGGGCGGTTATCGTAGTGATATCGGGCCGATATCGCCCCATATATCGGCCTGAAAATCCTCTGTTTCACTTCATTTCGACCTCAACAATTCTTTGACCTTTCTCACTGATTCGCTGACATATCCCTGACGTGACAATCCCAATGTGTCGGCGATCTCTTTCTGTGTGTGATTCCCTTCTTGATATAGCTCATAGCAACGGATCCTTTTCTCCCAACCGGGTTTCTCTCTGTACTGATCTAAGATGTCAGTGTTCTCTTCGGCTCCGAAGTAATCCTCACCGCGTATCATGTCCGGAAAATCTATGTCGATCTTAGCAGAGACATATTTTCCGGTTCCTCCGGTAAATATTGAATTAATGCAAGCTACCGATGTGCTTTTGACTTGGTTGTTTCCACGGTTCATTTTGTCCCAAAGCGACCAGAGATACTTCGTGTAATACGGCCCGATGAACTCCTGAATCAATCTGCGTTCGGATGGTTCAGCGATTCCTGTTTTGAACATCGTGATCTCTGACTGCCTGAATGATGGATCCAATTCTCCGAATCTCTGCCATGCCCAGATATAGATGATATGTCCGGGCTTTCCTTGCAATTCTTCTTCATACTTGTGTCTCGATCTGTTGTAGATTTTCAGGATCTCTGTCTGCTTGTACACTTCTCTCGATGATGCATTGGTCATTGCATCATCGATTACTATGAACTGTACCGGACGGTCATTCAGCATGTCCAGAGCCACACGGACATCGTCTGTGTAGATCAGATTGATGTTCGACAGGCCGTATTTTGATACTGCAATGCCATAGAGCGTTTTTTCCAGCTCTGTCTTTCCGCTGCCTTGCCCACCCACTATGCACATTGATGATTTGGTTACTTGCGAGCCTTTGGGAATTGGCAGCATGAGACGTTGGTTCACTTCTTCGGTCAGATCCTTCAATTTTGGTTCGGGATATATCTGATCTAGATCCAACATGTGGCCATCGATTCCGAGATCATACCTTATCGATTCTGTCATTCGGGCGTTCCCCCTTCTTCGAATATTCCGAAAGGATCAGAATCGGCAATGCGCGAGATGTCGACACCGCCGATTGCTCCCACTGTGAGATATTGGTCTCCACGGATCATGTTACGAACTTCGGCCAACCCATTCAACACATTGTCGTTCTTCAAGTTGGAGAGATTGGTGTTGAACGTTCCGATCATGTCCTCATAGAATGGCAACAGCGTGATACAGAAGATCATGCGCTGCATCTTTTCTACGAGTACAGGATTTCTCTTGGGCTTGTACGATATTTCCTCTACGTCTCCGTTCGATGCGTATGTGATCTTGTACGTCAGCGTGTCCCCTGTATCGGGATCTTCACATGATATCGTGACGAGATTCCCTTCACGAGTGATGTCTCCACCTTCCGCGAAAAAATCCTGTATGGATTCTTCGATCTTCTTTTTCCTCAATTCTACCTGTTTGACCAGATCGGTATAGAATTGCAAAAGTGTCATGAACTCCGGGTATTCATCGGAGCTCATGATCGCTTTTTTGATGTCACGATTCAGGTACAACGGTTTCGTCTTCTGTGGTGCCATTGATCTTCGCCTCCTTTGTTGGTCTTATATCTCTAAGATCAGAGATCACACGGTACATTCTGTTCTGCGGTGTGGTCTTGTCTACCATTTGTTCAAGTCTCATTGCGGCTTCTGCCAATGCAGGGCCCTGTTCACGTTGCAATTCACGAACCTCTTTGACCAACGTCACATTCTGACGTTGAAGCTCACGCAATGCAGTTTCATCTTGGATCAGTTGGGCCTTCGTTACCATGTTTCCATAGGCTTCGTACACTGTCGTTGTCCTTTTGTTCACGGTGATGAATCTGTTGACCCTGATCTTCTCCGTTGATGTCTGATACCATTCTGTACGTAACGTCTTACGAATGAAGATCGGGAACAGAGGATAATGGTTCCGGAATGTCCAATTGGCTTCCATTGCGCCGTTCGAGATAACTTCGTGCTCGATGCCGAACATTATCCGGGTGAACAATGCGCGGTTGCTCTGATCCTGTATGAATTGGGATTCTCCTTTCGTGTAGATCACCCAAGGTTCGCTTTCGAGCAGTTGGTACCCTAAGCTCTCCTTAGCTACCATAACGTAGCTTGTACGACCTACTATGAGGTATCCTACGAGGTATCCGCCCAAGAATGGGAAATACCAGTAGTTGTCAATCGGCATTGGAATGACACATAACACTCCGATGATCACGCACATTGATATCGTCATGAAATCGTAAGGGTAGATGAAACGCGCTGTGCGTTGCACCTTACCACCGAATACCACACCGGCTAATGCCACGATAGCGGACAATGCTACAACCATTAGAGTGTCCATCAGAACACCCCTATGATCGATGCCAATGATGTGGCCGTGAGCACCGAGTATATGGCAATCTGCCACGGTACCTTGGTGATCAACAGTGCGTATGCTGTGTGCGCTCCGAATACCGCGAGACCGAATAGGCTCCACGTTTCGTCATTGAGCACACCGCCGATGTTGAGGGCAATTATCACGGCTGCAAAGGTCGCAATGCCATAGATCATTGTGCGCATCGCATCATTACGGAAGATTCCCCATACCAGCTGGCCGACACACCATATTGCGGACAGATATCCCAACCATGCAGGATCGAAGGTCATTTTATCAGACCCCACAACCACGAGCCGGCAAGCCATCCTATTGCAATCGCTGCGATACCTATTATCACGAAATCGAATCTGCGGAATACCAATCCTGCTACAATACCGAGAGCTCCGACCACTATCAACATGATCTGCAACCAATTGGCCTCGTACGTTGTCGTTTTTTTCAACTTGCCATTGTCGAATCCATTGAGGGCCGTCAGAGAGGTTATGTGAAGCGTAACTCCGTTTCCGGTGGTTGAATACGTCGTATCACGGTAGACCATCGACGTTATGTCCATGTAATTTCCGCTTTCTAAAACTACTAATCCGGCGGAATAGTATGTTCCGTCGCTATTTTTATTCCAAACCATTGCCAAACCGGTTTGCATCCATGCGTTCGTTCCGACCTCTACACGTTGATCTCTTAGGTAGCACATTGGCGTGAAATATCCGTTAATGATCTCTGTTGTTTTATAGGAATTTGTATAGATTGTTCCCTGACAAATGAGATCCAAACTGTTCTCCGATACCAGTATATCACTTGCATCAAAGTTACCTGTTGCAGTGTCGAAATAATCTGACATCTGCTGCAGTGCCGACATATAGATCAAATAGATTTGATCGTCGGTGAAGTCCATATTTTCTAAATTCGGTATTAATGATGATGGCGAGACCATCGATGATGCTGATCCCGCAGTGTTGAACACACTCCATGCGGCAGATGCAGCATTGACAGTGTTCGACATCAAAAGATTTGACGCGTTCAGTATATTGCCGATGATCGTGAACATATTAGTTATGTCCACTGTCGATGTCGAATCCGAATCCGTTATTGCATATTGTACAGATGATACGACCTTATTTCCATTCAGCATGTACACGCCGGACGCTGTGTTTGTGATGTATAATAGTGATGATGCTCCGTCAAGGACGGCAGCAGGGCACAAAGTGGCCTTATCAGATGATAGAGACGACATCATGGATCCAATATACGTGCGTCCTGTCTGCAGCTCATAATATCCGTTCGGAACATCCAGAGCGTGAAGATCATTGTCACCTTCCGAAAGTTGGTATGTGGATCCATTCGTTGATTTGATCACTGCCGAACCGCCATAAACATACAAATGTCCTGATGTTTCGTCTCCGTCTTCGTATCCGTACAGATATACTCTGTCTGCAGATCCTGTAGATACGGTCGTTCCGATTCCGGCATAGATATGCGAATTTGTCGTCGTATATGATTGAGACCCGACAACATATGATATTGTCATGTCATTTGTGTATTCGAAGATGGAGTCCATAGCGTTGTATTCTGATAACAACAACGTAGAATACTCCTTGACAACCGTTGATGTCAATAGTATGTTGTCTGCATTCATTGTACCGTTAGCGGTCCATTGTTCACATGCAGCAAGCTCACCCATTCTCTCGAAATATGAATTTGTGAATGCCATCAATTCCGCAGTATTAACAGAGGGACCTAGTAATTCACCAAGCATTCCGCTGATGTATTCTGTTCCATGTTCAGCATCATTGACCACTATTGTATTGTGCGTATTATTCCAATATTCGGTGAAAAAATACCCCGAGATCAAACCTATGACTATTCCAGCAAGCATAACTCCGGCCATGATCGGATTTGCATCAGAACTTTCCATATCGTCCATGATCAAAGTATCGCCATCATCGATTGGAACGAATAATGATACTGCCAGAAGTATAGCAACCGAAGTAATTGTCATCAATTGCTTCTTACGATGCACGATGTTCAGGTGAAGCATATTGCTGCACCCCCAATTGACACAACAATGGTGCCTATCATTATGATTATCGGATTTCTGAAGAATAGGCCTAATACAGCTAAAAATGCACCTGCTGCCATCACAATGTAACCGATAATCGATGAACTATTGTTATCGTATGTGACTGTTGCTTTCAGAGTAATATCAGACGTTATTGGAGTGGAAAATAGATATTTCTCTCCGTTCAATTGCCATTCTACAAATGATCCTCCGCTGACATTAGGTTCCCAATATGTAGCATATGCTCCGGACAATACTTTCTGCGTGGATATTATCTCATTTCCGGATAGGAACGTAACTGTGTATGTTGACACCGTTCCGTCTCTCCAATTCGCCGTTAAAGTAACGTCAACATTCACCACATAAACGGATCCTGCCCATCCGATCAATGTATCTCCAAGATACCATCCGGCAAATGTGTGACCGCTGTATGTCGGCTCTGGTAACATTATCTGTTGGTTACCCTGCGCCTGAATTTCCGACGTGGATACTGTTCCGCCATTCGCATCATAAATTATGGTGTATGTTACCGATGATGATCCACCCACGGTAATATCTGCATGATATGATGAAGATCCCAATATGTTTGTGATCGTCAATGTTACAGTATATGTCTTTGCTGCACCGTATGTGTGAATTGGAGATTGTTCATTTGATGTTTCAGAATCTCCAAAATCCCAATTCCAGACCGTAGGTGCAACAGATGTGTCAGTAAATGTCACTGTCAAGTCATTAACACTGTAGATGAATGATGCAGCAGGTGCTGTATCATTATCAATAGGAATGATACTCCAAAATGCATCGACAGTAACCGTTGCCGATTGAGAGTTAACAATGCTAGAATCAACAGTTATTGTCTCGCCCACATCATATAATGTGTTCGAGATCGTCCATCCGGCCAGATTATATCCCGGCTTAGTTATTCCTGATTCTACAGTCGGCAAAGTGATCGTTGATCCGTACTGAACGGCGTATGATTCGATAGTTCCAGTTCCGCCATTCGCATTGATGTTGACCGTATAGGTAGTGGGACTCCAATATGCGATATACTCTCTGTCACCAGATATCGTCCATGTCGATCCTTTTGCATAATAAAATGCTCCGGATATCCCATCAAAAGACCACCCATATAATTGGTATCCTTCACGTTCGACTCCGCTAGACGGTAGTGTGTATGATGTTCCCAATGTTCCGGTGATCGATGCGATGGGCCCTGTTCCGCCATTCGCATTGAATGAGATCGTGTACTCTATATCTGATACATCAGATTCCCAAACAGCATACAGTGTTAGACTTTTTGATGGTGTGTATTTACCGGAATATGTTGTTCCGGAACCATCTGCTACAGTGTTCCATCCAGTTAATGTAGCATTCAATGTACTGGACGTAGTTCCTAAACCTAATGTGATTGAATTTCCACATGTAACGGTTATAGATTTTGAGCTTATCCCGCCACCGTTGTAATCCAAAGTGACAGTATATGTCCCTACATTTGTCCAGTGGCCATACAGCGTTATGCTTTTAGTGGGGGTGTACGAGCTTCCCATAGTACCAACGTAGGTACCGCCGCTTGCAGCGGTGTACCATCCGGCAAAGACATATCCATCTGGTACGGAAACATTGGATAATGTACAGGAATCTCCTTCGTTGACCAGCCTTTCGGTCCAGTATATAGTCGAACTGCTTAGATTTTTATCAAATGTTACAGTATATGTCGTTGTGGTTTCCGTTTCGACTGTGATCGTAAGATTGTATGTTGTTTTTCCGTGTGTGTCATACGTGAAACCGACCGTAATCACCGATTCATATGTTCCCGCAGTGGTTGTTGTTCCCGATATGTAGAAGTAATAAGTGCTGGAATTATTACTAAGTTTTACAGTCTCAATGGTAATAGATAGACCCGGTGGCAAAGATCCCGATGTGATCGATGATGTATCGATCCCCTTTGCTAATCCGTTCAATTGTTCTTTGACCGTCTGTCCAACCTGAAACGTATATGCTCTATTTTCCGTACTATCTACTGCATCAGAATCTTCCGTATCTGAAACGACCATGACCGTAGCACACATGACCATCAATGTGGCCGTAAGAACCGCCATTATCATCAACGATCTTTTTTCCAAACTCTTAAAGATCATATCAACACCCCGTATATCGCCCATGCGAGGACACATAAGACGACTGTCGCGGCTATGATTATCAATGACGATCTGAAGTCTCTCTTATACGCAGTGATTGTCAGTGCAAGAGTGCCTATTACGACTATGATCGACTGCAAGATCATGAATCCGGAGATCACCGCAGCACCGCAGATCAGTGCCCATATCGCAATGACCGGCAACATCAGACCGTCACCTCGAACATTGCGGTGTATACCTTTGCGGAATCGACGGAGAACGTCGCCGTAGCGCTTTCCGATATCAATTCCGAACCAGAATACCATCCGACGAACGAATGGCCTGTTGTGGCCGTTGCCGTGGCTGTTACTGTGTTGTTCTCATATGATCCGACCGAGACGGACCCCATCGTATCGTCGTTGACACCAAATGATATGATGGGATCGTTGAGTTGGTCTGTTGCATCAGGCACGCCCTGGGGGCATACCATAAAGGCAGCTGTCACAAGAAGGACCGCTGCCGCGATTATGAACGGTAGTTTCATAATATCACCTTAATCACAAATATGATCACAGCAACGATCCCAGAGATCAATGCAGGTATCGTGAATCCGAAATAGAGACTCACGGCACATATCACGATCACCAATGCTAATACTCCCCATATGAACAGCGATTCCTCATTTCCGTCGATCGTGAATGACTTGGATATGCTGTTCTCTCCGAGAGAATTTGATACAGTGGCCGTTACCGTGTATTCTCCGGCCACGAGATCGTCGATCGAGGAATACAATCCAGTTGTTACCGTCTTGCCGTTGATCGTGTATGTGACCGTCTCTGCATATGTGGAATCAGACGCATCTAGGATTACGGTCTGACCTGTTGGCGTATCTATGACGGTAACACACAATGCAGCTGTTGGTATCGATATGAATGTCAATGCATCGTACCACTTCGCATAGATCGTGAGATCTGATTCAATGATCGAAGTGAATGTGTATTTCGTTGTGAGATCTGAATCGGAGAACCATCCGCCGAAAACATATCCTGTCTTCGTAGGTTGTGTTGGCACCGACAGATATGTTCCCCAGTCATGGACCGCTGAAGTGTTGGATGTTCCACCGTTTGTGTTGATCGTCACTGTGTATGTGTCGATCTGCCATCCGGCGTAGATCGTCGTATCGCTGTTGATGGCCGATGAAAAATCGAACAATGTGGTGCATGCTGCATTTGAGTACCAGTTTGTAAAACTGTAATGCTCTCTGGTAGGGTTTGTTGTGGGTGCTGAAACGGTCTCTCCGGCATCAATTGTTACAGAACTTCCACCTATTCCCCCGTTGGCATTGAATGATACAGTGGCTGTGGTCACGACCGACGCGGCATCCGCGTCGTAAACGTAGGCCAGGCGCGAACCGAAGCTGGAACCGGAGTAAGACAGGGAACCGCTGTTGACGCACGAGACACCAGCATTCGACCCATTGCTCCAACTGCCACCGACACACAAGAGCCTACTTTGGGATGTAGATCCGGTAGTCTGATAATCATATGTTCCTCCTGAACTGGTTGAACCATTAGTAGTACCGATGCCGAATGAATTGTCTGCAGTAGAGATCGCAGTAGGATAATTGCCTGATGATGGGATCGTTACGATTGAGGTCTTATCTGACGTGTTGTCTGTAACAGTACTGTTAGTACCGGCATAGATCGTCAAACTAGTGTTTAGAACAACATCATCAACGAACTCATTCAGAGAACCCCATGCGTTCTCGATGTACGCTTTGACACCTGATGTTGAGTTAGATGTACTGCCGGCGAAAAGACCGGAAACATTCATCGTTCCTGTTATGGTCGGTCCATTTCCGCCTGTGTTTCCGTTTCCGATAATTCCCTGACTGTCGAAATCTTCGATTGCGAACAATACCGCATATTTGTACAATTGCCACTGGTAATAATTCCACACCATGGCATCGCCGTATGTTACGGTCACTGAATCTGCAGCAGTCCTGAATGTAGATCTGGTCTGTGATGCTGTGGGCGTACTGTCGGAGATCGAAAGCAATTTTCCGTTAGATATCGTCCCCTCATAGACTCCGATCGCGCAGTATTCGTAGATCCATTTATCTTGAGTGTATGCAGAAATATCTCCGTCCGATGTAGGATCATTAGTGATATTGATCGAAGTGGATGTGGTCTCAACCCATAGTTGGGGAATGCAGAACATTACGTTATTGCTCTTAATGTCTGAACTTGCATCTGTACCGTCTGTATATTTCGTGAGATCTGATGAATTCAGTTTACCGAGGATCTCTCCGGTCGAAGGATCGAACACCTGATAATAACAAATTGACAATAATGTGCTTGTGCCCCACGATCCGGAGCTTGAGGATGTTGCGGCAACATAATTTTCAATATCTCCGGAATATGTAAATGCGTCACCAGATGTGAATCCGCTGGCCGAATATGTCATTGTATATTCTACGAAATCTACATATGACAATGTAATGGCCCATTTTGTTTCGTTTCCGGGGTCGAATGTTCTTAATGGCGAGACCTTATCGCCAATGGCAGATCCGTAAACATACCAATTCGTTCCGGAACTCAATATTAGTGAAACGCTGCCATTAGCTCCTGTTGTTCCCGTTACTGTACTGTATCCGGATTCTACCGGTTCTGCAGTGATGGTCACTCCGTCCGTCATTGGATCCACAGTTACGTTGAGTGTAACTGCTGAATCTGCAGCCGATATAACACCGGCACATGACACAACAGTGAGTGCAATCATTATGACCGCAAATATTGCAGCCATTTGATTGGTTTTCATGATATCACTCTCAAATGTTCTAAAATAGGT
The DNA here is from genome assembly GCA_041669745.1 of Candidatus Methanomethylophilaceae archaeon. GTDB lineage: Archaea > Thermoplasmatota > Thermoplasmata > Methanomassiliicoccales > Methanomethylophilaceae > JBAZDV01. The sequence continues at coordinate 10,324 of JBAYAO010000029.1, forward strand.
GCGATAGTCGACTTACTAAGTCTGAATGAATCGCAATATCCTAAGATTCCGGAGTATGACGCAATGCTTCCGCGATCGTGCTCATTCAATGATTCTCCGGCGGTAATCTTTGAAATGATCTCCTTGGTCGCTCTTTTTAGATGGATCTTGGTTTGGGTTCTCAGTAATGTGTAATTGCGAAAGGTCCTGTACCCTACAAAATCCACTCCGCGGTCTTCTATGGGGAAGACCTGCCAGTTAGATTTCATATCTAGACCTATATCTGTCATTTTATCGCTCATAACAGAACGCATTCTGTGGAGCCATTCTTTCGAGTATCCCAAAATGATTATATCGTCCATATAACGCAGATAATAATGGCAGTGATACTGTTCCTTCATCAAGTGGTCAATGTCTGACAAATACAGATTCGCAAAATATTGTGATGTGTAATTTCCGATAGGTATTCCCGACTCTGGATAATCATAGATTATTCTGGAGCATAACCACAGTGTGTCCTGATCTTTTATCAGGCGTTCCAGTTTGGACATTATCACGTCTTTATCGATCGATGGAAAGAAGTGCCTGACGTCTGTTTTGAGACAGTATCTGACCTTTGGATCTTTTAGATATTCTTTCATTTTGGACAGCGCTATGTGTGTTCCTCTGTTGGGTAGCGCCGCATACGTCTGATCTATGAGATTGGACAGGATCTTCGGCCCTATTATCTGAATCAGTGCCCAGTGGATTATTCTGTCAGGGTAGAACGGCAGATCTGCCACGCGACGAATTTTACCGCGTTCGCTGATCTCGAAGATATGGTATTGAGATGTGACATAGGTCTTCGATTGCAACATTTCTTGGATCTTGTGTAGATACGGAAGAGGATCTGAATCGATCTTTGCAACGTCTTTTTTGTGAGTATGTCCAGAACGTGCGTTTCTGTAGGCTATTGTGAGATTTTCTATAGATATGATCTCATTCCATACATTACCCAATCTTTTTACCATAGGCATACACCGCCTACGTCTATTATCCGGGCGTTCGCTTTCGCTACCAGTCCAGTAGGTAATTGTGATATTCTACCATGAGGTAAGGCACTGATCACTGTGATGTGTGAGTTGTTGACGTTTGTCAGGCGCGAACCGATGTTGGAATTGGAGTTAGACAGGGAATTGCTGTTGACGTACGAGACACCAGCATTCGACCCATTGTTCCAATTGCCACCGACATACAAGAGCCGGAAAACCCCGAGAGCGCGAATTGCAATCGTGCCTATCACATGTGAAGTCTGAATAGCCATGGTTCAGTCCTCACAGAAGTGACTTGATATATTCTATGATCTGATCTAATCCTGTGACCTTGAGAACTAGGCATAAGACAGATAGGAGACCGAAGATCGCTGATGCAACCGCAATGTATGGATTTCTAGTCACATAATAGGCTAGAAACATCAGTGCTGCAATACAGGCCAATACTACGAAGAAGTAGCCGTGTTCATCTAAGAAAGTAGGTGCTTCTGTGGTCTCGAATATACCAGATCCTGCGTCGTACATCATGAATGACGAAGACGATCCTACATCATTGATCGCTGTGATCTGTACCGTGTAGATTTTATTGGCGCTGTATTCGTGTGCGATTATGTGTGAACCGATTGCGATTGCAGGTTCGAATGTTGTATATGAGCCGTCACCCCATGTATATGTGACGTGAAGTGCAGCAGACACGTTGGCAGACAGTATTATCTTTTTATCATCGTCTGTTGAAAGGATCTTTACATTGGAGATCTCCGGCAATGAGAGATATCCGATATCTGTGTAAACACGGATAGTGATTGTTTGTGTGGCCGTCTCGATCTCGTCGTTGATTGTTGCAGATGCAGTGACTGTGATCTGATAATCTTTGTAAATTCCTTCGGAAATAGCCGAAGATGTGAATGTTCCCGAGATCACGCCGTTAGAGATCGCGATATCGGATACATCGGACACTGCAGATAGATCCGCAGTCCATGTTACTCCTGAAGATAGATTGGACTGAAGCGTAAGAGACAATTCATCACCGACAGACAATACTACATTATTAGCCGAAACTACCCCAAAAGATGCAAATGTCTGAACCGTAACAGTTACGGTCTGCGTATCAGATGTTGACGCATTGGCAATTGTGAACGCAGCTGTTGTTGCTCCAACATCATCAGTTGTCGGAGTACCGGAAAGGATCTTCGTGTCTGAATCATATGTGAGCCATGATCTGGATATGGTATCCGGAGTAACAATTGTTCCTTCAGGACCTGAATATGTTAGCGAATATGAGAAAGCATTACCGGCAAGTGCATACGCATATACCGCAGAGGTCAGAGCTACACGCTCCGATATTGTAAAATTAATAGTCTGTGTGGCCGTTTGTGTGGTTTCTCCATCCTCGGATGTCCATGTGGCAGCAATCGTGACTGTGTATGATCCTGCCGTATCCGGAGTACCGGAAAGGATCTTAGTGGAGTTAACGAAGATCAGGAATCCGTCATTGGCTTCAAGAGCACTACCTGTCACAGTTATGACCGATTCTAAGCTGGTTTCGATCGTGTATGAGAAGGAATCTCCAACTCTCATATCGACATCATATTCATTTGTTGTATCTGCAGCTGATGCTGCGATCGGGATCGCGCACATCACTAAGATCGAAGCACAAATGATACTTAGTATCGCTCCGACGGATCCTGTCTTCATTTTTTCACGCTCTCATTCCGTTGTGGTCGTTCCCGTTGTCGGAGTATCCCACCCATTCCACGCAATAGAGATCACGTCAGTCGCAACACCTAGCATTATTCCGCCTGCGACCATAAGCGCAAGCGAAAGGACCAGCACGTAGACATTACGCACTTGTGCGTATGCTATGAGCATGATCAGACCGAGCACCAGCAAGATCACGGAAGCTATTCCCGCAGATGTTGCCATTGCATCCATTATTGTAGTCATATAAACACATCCGGCATTCCGATCTAGACGTCGGACTGTCGATAGAAAAATGATGTTTTTTTATCATATAAATGCCAAAAAATCTAAGAAAAGACAAAAATATGAAGGAGTTTAAATACTCTGCGCGAACAAATCTTGCAATTGACCACTTTTAATCATTTCGATCAATTCCGGCGGCACTGAGGATATCATCGTTGCATAGAGCTCGATCGATGTAGCAACGACCTCTGCCTTGGGAAGACCAGTTTTCAATGCGATCGAATCGATCAGAGTGATCGTCCGTGCAGACATGGGATATTGCCGCACCCCGTCGGGATCCTTGACACCGACCTTTTCCGGTACCGCATTACCGTAAAGATCGCGTTGCATCATCGTTCCTCGCTCCGTGTATCGGAATCATGCGTAATTATCGCTTTATATTGAATGGGATTCGTTCTTTTTTGGCAATCGCATAACGAAAACCAAAGGGAGTTCAACCCAAACCGCGAATGGCCGTAAAAGGCCGTTTCCGTTGAATCTGTCAAGTTCTCACCTTCTGAAATTTCTCGATGTAAAAACGAACCCATGACCACAATTCGGAATACTGACTGTTCGCGCTGGTCTTCTCCATTTCGGCGATTGCTTGATCTCCGTATTCTCTGTTGTACCGGACAGCGACACTGTACGCCTGCGACTGAATGTCTTTAGGCACGATATCACTTGTCCGCTGCAATGAGCTCTTCGAGAGAACAGTAATCTCCGATCAGCCAACGGATTGCAACACTCTCATGTACGTAATCTTCGCAATAACAATCACAATCTGCATCGCAGACCGTGAATCCGTCCGCTTCGCTTCCGGTGATGAATAGACCGCCGGGGTAGGGCTCATTCGTGAGATAGTTGTTGACGATTACTCCCATATCATCGTTAGATATGTACGAGATCAC
>JBAYAO010000030.1:0-14170 GCA_041669745.1 Candidatus Methanomethylophilaceae archaeon
ATAAGTGTCCCCCGGCGATAACACGCTTTTTCATCGTCCGCCGATGACGGCGGCCTCGAAGCACTGACCCCGCCGGGGGTATGTATCGGATCCTACGTTGGCTTCCGGTCACGGCACGCGATGACTCATCGCAGCTACCGCAAGGTCCCAATTAAGGGATAGGACCTCTGTGCGCCGAACCGTACCGAGGATGTTCATAGATCGCATCCATGTGTCGGTCAGGCAACGTACACTGTGTCTTACTCCATATAAAACTGTTTGTGCCGACACAAGATTATATCATGCCATAGCGGGATACGTGGACGATGAAGGGGTTTTTCCATCCGTATTCCGTCGCGGTCATAGGCGCATCCGCCGACGCGTCGAAGGTGGGCGGTATGATCCTCAGGAACCTGATATCCTCCGGTTACAGCGGTGATGTGTATCCCGTCAACATAAAAGGGGGAACGATACAGGGTCTGCAGGCCTACACTTCAGTGGACCTGATCAAGAAAGGGGTGGATCTGGCCGTCATATCGTTGAAACCCCAATTTGTGCTCGGCGAGATCGATAAACTGGGAAAGAAGGGCACGAGGAACGTCATAATAATCACTGCTGGTTTCAAGGAAGAGGGCACGCAGGGCCGTGAGATGGAGAACAGTATCCTGGAGACTGCGAAAAAATATGGCATGCGGGTGATAGGTCCGAATTGTTTCGGTATCATGGATACATCTGAAAATTTGAACACCACTTTCTCGTCGTTGTTTCCGATAAGGGGGAATATGGCGCTCATATCGCAGTCCGGGGCCGTAGGGGCGACAATGCTCGATTGGTCGTTGCAATCCAATATCGGGATCTCCAAATTCGTGTCATTGGGAAATAAGATGGATGTCACAGAATCCGAATTATTGGCCTACCTGAAGGACGATACCGCAACGAAGGTCATCGGATTGTACTCGGAGAGCATCTCGAACGGAAGCGCGTTCGTAAGGTCGGCCGAGGCATTGAAGGGGAAGAAACCGATGGTGATCCTGAAGGCCGGCAGGACCAGTGCTGGTTCCAAAGCCGCATCGTCGCACACCGGAGCATTGGCAGGTGTCGATTCGGTCTATGACATATTGTTCAGGAAACTGAACATCGTACGGGTCAATGATCTGGACGAATTTTTCGATGCGTTGTCGGTTTTCTCACTCTGCGACGAGATGAAAAACGACGGCATAGTAATCGTATCAAATGCCGGCGGTCTCGGGGTCATGGCCGCAGACGCGTGTGCCAGTAATAGATATATCAGCGTGGCTGAACTTTCCAGGGGGACCATAGAACGCATAAGGGATGAGATTCCCACAGCGGCATCTGTGGCGAACCCCATAGACCTCAGGGGAGACGCGAAGAGCGATTACTTCGGAAAAGCGATCAGGATAGCTTCAGAAGATCCGAGGGTCGGCGGGATCGTCGTTCTCTCATCGCCGCTTGATACCATCGACCTGGATTCCGTGGCTGACACCCTGATCGACATAAAGGGGTCGGTCGGGGTGCCGATCGTTGTATCCTTTGCAGGCGGTGCCGTCTGCGAAAGGGCGGCGTCTGTTCTCAGGAGTAAAGGCATACCGACGTTCTCCAGTCCGGAGAGGGCGGTCGGCGCACTCGGATTCCTGAGAGCATATGGAGTGAATTCCGGAAACAGCAGGACGCCGTTGAGATTGCCCACTGATTCCGGACGGGACGTCGTTCTGCAGATCGGGGAGATCGCAAGATCAGAAGGCAGAGTCTCGCTTTCAGAAGAGGAGGGGAAAAGGATACTCTCCGCGTACGGGATCCCTGTGCCAGAAGAGATGACGGCAACGATATCGACTGAAGCGGTGGAGGCAGCGGAGAAGATCGGATATCCGGTCGTCATGAAGGTCATATCAGCGGATATACAGCACAAAACGGATGTCGGCGGTGTAATAGTCGGGGTCAGGGATGCGAAAGGTGTGAAGGATGCCTACGAAAGCATAATGACGAGATGCAAGATTGCCGTTCCGAACGCAAAGATAGACGGTGTCACGATCCAGAAGATGGCGGCGGGTCAGGAGGTGATCCTGTCCATGGTCAGGGACAAGCAGTTCGGTCCCGTGATCTCTTTCGGATTGGGCGGCATTTATGTAGAGATCATAGGCGAGATCTCCCAGGCGCTGTTACCGATGAGCGAGGAGGATCTACGCGACATGATGACGTCGACGAAGGCATACCGTATGCTTTCTGGCGCCAGAGGAAAACCCCCCGCGGACATCGAATCACTGAGGAACGTGATCCTAAGATTGATAAAGATCGCCATGGAGAACGAAGAGATATATGAACTTGAAATCAATCCAGTTATGGTAGGGAAGAAGAACGAGGGAAGTTGGGCAGTAGATGCGTTGACGACATTGAGGTGGATAAAATGAGGAATGTGTATTTGGTATCGGTTGGGAGTAGGTCGGGCAAATCCGTTCTGTCCCTGGGTTTGGCCCTGAATTACCCCGGGAAGGCGGGTTTCTACAAACCGTTCCGCGAGAGCCTGGTGACAAGGGACGGGCATCCCTTGGATCAGGATGCCGTTCTGATGGCAAAGGTCCTTAATCTTGCGGACAGGGAGAAACTCTCTCCCTTCGTGTACGACATATTCGAACCCATATCGATGGAGGATGTCGTCAGGGGCTACAATGATGTCTGTCGCGACAGGGATTTCATGGTGATAGAAGGAAGCAGGGATTTCGCCAACGGATGTTCACACGACATCTCCCATTTCGATATCGCCAAAGAACTGAAGGCGCCGATCGTCCTGGTATCATCCACTTCCCACCAGTCCATAGATTCGATATTCATGTTCAGAGAGATCTGCGAGCAGAAAGGGCTGGAGATGAAGGGCGTAGTGCTCAACAGATGCGAAGGCAGTAAGGAGAAGGATTTCCTTATCGGGAGGGGGATCAATGTCATCGGGGAGATACCGAACATTCCGGAGCTGAGGACGTTCCATGTCTTTGAGATCACCGAGAATATCCGATCGGAGGTGATAGCCGGCGCATCGGGGATGGACAACGTGGTCGAGGATGTGATCGTCGGTGCGATGTCGCCGCAGGTCGCGATAAGGTATATGAGGCGTTCCAAGGCGAAGGCGGTGATCACGGGCGGAGACAGGACGGAGATCCAGTTGGCGGCGTTATCTACGAGTACATCGTGCATCATCGTCACGGGCGGTATCGTACCTTCGAGGATGGTGACATCGCGTGCCGACGAGCTCGGTGTTCCGATAATAATGACGGAGGAGGATACGCTGTCGGCTGCAGAGTTGGTCGAGCACCTGATAGCGCGCATCGATCCGCGTGACACGGAAAAGATAGATCTTATCGTCAAAAATGTAAGAAAGGGAATAGATCTGGACGAGGTGTGGTGATCATTCGTCCTTTATGATCTCACGGGGGGCATCGGCAAAGTACACTAAGGAGTATGCCTCCATGAAGTGCAGGTTTCCGGGAAGGATGAGGGAGAAAAGCGGTTTTCCGAGGTCCTTCTTCAGAAGATCTCTCGGATATCCTGCGGTGATCCTTTCCTCGGTCGAACCTATCTGTGACGCAACACAAAGCAATGTATCGTCCTCGATGAGTCCCATCTTCCATTTTTTCTCGCCTTCCATCAGCCATTCTATCGCCTGATTGGCGGTCATATATCTCTGTTCGTCGGCATGGATGTCCAGAAGGATCAGCGTGTGGAGACCTCTTCGTTTGTTGTCGAGGATGTTGTCGTACGGTGATTGCGGCTGATACTCGTCCTCGATGAACGGGAGCGTTACGGTCCGGCCGAACTTGTAAGGCTGAAGTCCTGTGGATGTGGGGCAGGCCGAGAATATGGATATTCCATGGAACAGACGTACCGGGATCCCCTCCTCTTTTGCCTGGATCCTGAGATCGACATGTGTCGTAGCGGCCATCGTGTCGCCAGCCGTGATGAAACCGACCCTCATGGTCCTCGCGTCGTTGATTATATCCTCCCCTTCCTCGACCTGTGCCCTGTGAAGCACATTGATCTGTTTACCGATCTGTTTCTCCAGATCACCGACGTTCGTTCCTATGAGTGTGGATGTGTAGAATTCTGCATAGATCCTATCGCATGATCTGAGCGCTTCCAATGCTCTGACGGTCATTCCGTCCACACCGCTCAGTCCGAGGCCGACAAAGATGAGTTCAGATGTCATCGTGGACGCAATAGCAGGAGTTCCTTTAAAAAAATATCCGTTCCGTCCGCATGGATTCAATTTAATAGCGATTCAGGCAATCCGGTAGTATGGTACGATGTATCCGTGTCCCCAAGGAGGACGGCAATTCTGTAAGGATGAGACTGAAGAGGGAAAACGTCCTGAATCGTGATGTTAGGATACAGGCGAAGGATGATTTCCTCATGATACCCATCCTCGCCGAATCGTTCGGTGACTATCCTGTGGAAGATGTCGACCTGGAGGTCATAGAACGTAAAGAGACGGATTATCGTGCTTTTCTGCCGGAGAGATTGCGTACGATCCTTCCCAATTCATACGATAACATCGGCGATATAACCATAATCAAACTCGTCGACGAACTCCTGCCGTTCAAAAACGAGATCGGAGAGGCGTTGATGAGGGTCTCCGTCAATACCAGGGCCGTATTGTTGGATTCGGGTGTCAAAGGGGAGATGAGGATCCGCGATCTCGAATTGATCGCAGGGGAAGGGCCTACGGAAACTATGCACAGGGAGTCAGGGGTGACGATGCTGACTGACCCTGCGAAGGTGTATTTCAATCCCAGATTGGCAACGGAAAGGGAGAGGGTCGCATCTTTGGTGAAGGACGACGAAGTGATCATTGATATGTTCGCGGGCGTTGCGCCATTCCCGTTGGTGATATGCAGGTACGCGAATCCGAAGGCGGTCTATGCCATAGATCTCAATCACGAGGCGGTCGAGTACATGAAACGCAATATCGCAATGAATCATGTGAAGAACATCGTTCCGATAGAAGGGGATGCCAGAGATGAAATACGGAAGCTTCCCGATGCAGATCGTGTAATAATGAATCTGCCGCAGATGGCAGAGCAGTACCTTCCGGATGCTCTCGGAAGGACGAGAAAGGGAGGGATGGTGCACATGCACAGGATCATGGAACGCGAGACCTCTGATGATGAGTGTGACAGCATGATACTGGACATGAGGTCGAGGGGATTGGAATGTATCCTGTCCGAGAAGAGAGAGTTGAAGACATATTCCCCCTCTGCGAGCGTCTATGTCCTGGATATCATCAGAGGATGATCATTTCTTCAAGCTATCGAGCGTGATCCCCGTCTGTCCCTGATAGTTTCCACTCCTTTTCGAATAGCTCTTATCGCTGCATGAGGTAAGCGTTTCGAAAACTATCTGGCAGAACCTTTCGTTTATGGGTATCTCTATAGGATCATCCGTGGCATTGAAGGCTCCTAAGGTGAGTGTTCCCTCGAAACCCGCGTCGATATTCCCGAATGATGCCATGACCCCTTTTCTGATCCACGATGTCCTCAGCCAGAGCTGGGCGCAGACATCGTCGGTCATCTTTATCCTTTCGACCGTGGAGACATAGAAAACCGTCCTCGGAGGCACGGTCACGACCCCTTCCCTGTGGACGATGTCGCTGCTCCTCACGGATATCTCTGCGATGCGAAGGTCGTAACCGTTGGGTGTCAGGCCTTTCTCATCGAAGTCCGATATCCCGAGAAGGCCGGTCATAAGGCTCTCCATGATGTCTTTGTCTGAAAGGATGCTCATGGCCATTGAATCGGTGGTTTCTGATAAAAAGTATCCGTTCAGAACATATCATAGGAGCCAGAACGTTTCGCGCTTTTCTCGAAGAACGAGAAGAGGATCACCGAGAGGACGGCATAGAGCAATCCGAGCACGGCCATCATGGATATTGGTTCCCAGAGCGCGGAGATGGTACTTCCGTCAACGGCGCCCCTTGTGGCGTCCACCGCGTATGTCAGCGGCAAACAATACGAGACCGTTCGCAACCATTCCGGAAGATAAGACAGGGGGAAGTTCACACCGCAAAGCACCAGTCCCAAGTACGAGAACACATTCGCTATTATGGCGGACGTTCTGAGACGTAGACCTATGCCACCGATCGCCATACCCATTCCTGCCAGGGACAGTACGGTGAGGATGATGACCACGACGATCGACGGATAATTCGCAGAGGCGAAGCTCACTCCGAATATCAGTGTGGCATAGCACAGTGACACACCGACGGCAAGGAATCCCGACAGTACGTTGAATATCGCCATTCCGAAGAATATGCTGAAAAGACTCGATGGTGTCGACATCAACGTCGGCAGAGTGCCGACGTGTTTCTCTGTCCCTGGGATCTCAGACACCGAGTATAGGGTCGTCATAGCGACAGACTGCACCGCGTTACCGATTACGACATACTCCACGGTCACACTGGAGTCTATGCTATCTACCATCAGGGCGAAGAACAGCATGGAGAAGAAGGATGTAAGAACTATCTGAAGCAGCCATAGCCAGACCGGTATCATGGAGAACTTGTTCCTCACGGAATTGATCATGGAGGAGATCACCGTCTGTCCGAACGTTATCTTCGCGGTCATGTCAATACCTTATAGCGGAACCCGTTTCACGGATGTTTCTCTCTACTGTCGCGAGCAAGCTTCTTGCGATCATGAAATATAGGATGGATATTGCAATCATGATCACCATATCGATCCAGACATTCATGCCTGTCATGCTTGTGTACCCTTCCACAGAAGCCAGTTTCATCGCATCTATCCCCCATGACGGTGCCAAGGCGTATGAGATGTACTGTGACCACCGCGGAAGTGCTGTTATGGGGATCATCGCACCGCACAGCACGTATATCGGATATTCCGCGATGCTCGTGAGAACGTAACTTCTCCTCGAGAACACGAATGCAGCGGAGAAGATGAGGCCGATCGATGCCAGGGACAGCAAAGTCAGGATCAGGGTCCCGAAGAACAGTAGCGGATTGACCATGGCTACACCGGTTCGGAACACCAATTCCGCGATAACGAAAACCAGCAGTGCGTTCACGAGTCCTATGAACGCATTCCAGATCGATCTTCCTACGATTATGTCTATGAGATGTGTCGGCGAAGAAAGCAGAGATTCCAACGTTCCGTTCACCCTGTCGTAGGAGATGGTGAAACTGGATGCGAACAGGGTGTTCGCCCACATCCCCAATACGCCACCGCCGAGGACGGCCTGGAGCACAACAGGGCCGGTGACATCCTGATAGATCATAAGTATGACGACGGTGAACAGGAAGGGGGAGATTATGCTGGGGATGATCCATTGCGGATCGGAAACGAACTGCGTCGCCTGTTGACGAAAGGACGCCCGGACCGCCTGAAAATTCATCTATTCACCGCCGGTGAGATGCAGATACGTGTCTTCGAGCGTGGGTTCATCGTACCCGATCGATCTGATGTCGGTATCCCTGAACTTCTCCTCAACATTGTTGAGTACGTCCTTTCCCTTCTCGGTATGTATGCTGGTCTCGTACCTTCCTGCGACCATCTCCGTTCTGACCCCTATCACACCATCCATATGTTCCACAGAAGACACGATCTGATAAGGGTCCTTGCCTGTGACCACACGGATCATCTCGGCGTCCGAAACGCTGTTCTTGAGTTCAGGGGCGGTTCCATATCCGACGATCCTGCCTTTGGAGAGGATGACCATTCTGTCGCACAGTTCCTCGGCCTCGAACATGTAATGTGTCGTGAGTATTATCGTGGTCCCGTTGTCCGCGAGTCTTCTGACGAGTGCCCTTATCCCTCTCGAGATCTCCGGATCCAGACCGATGGTCGGTTCGTCGAGGTAAAGCACTTCGGGCCTGTTTATCAACGCCCTTGCGATATGGATCCTCTGTTTCATTCCGCGGGAATAGTTCTCCACTCTCACGTCCGCGGCTTCCGACAGACCCACCAAATCCAGTAGTTCGTCTATCAGCGAAGTTTGCTCTCTCTTCGTTATTCCGTAGAGATCGGCGAAATATTGCAGATTCTGCTTCCCGGTAAGCCTGTAGTAAAGGCCTCTCTCCCCTCCGGAGACCACATTGATCCTCATTCTGAGATTCCTTTCGTTCTTTCTCAGGGAGACATCCATTCCCAGAACGAAGGCTTTTCCGGAGGTCGGTAGAAGAAGGGTGCTGAGCATTTTGATGGTCGTCGTCTTTCCAGCACCGTTGGGTCCGAGCACACCGAATATCTCGCCTCTTTTCACATCGAACGAGATATCGTCCACGGCTGTTTTCTCCGTCCCCCTGGTCGATCTGAAGGTCCTGGTCAGATTCTCGACCCTGATAGCATAATCATCGTCGTTCATATGTTTCCGTCCGAGGCATGGGCTGTATGTCTTTATGGATATGGCTTGCTGTCACGAGGTTCGGTGAACCGCATTTCAGACGAGTGTTGGACTATGTATCCAAAGATATATATTTTGGGTACCGCGATACGACCGTTAACAGGTTGGATGATGTATCCAAACGGTGGTTAATATGGAAAACAAAACGATAGCATTCATAGTCGTTGCGCTTGTCATAGGTGCCGGTGTCGGGTTCGGTATCGGATATATGATGCACAGCGACAATACAGACGCACAGGAATGGTACTTCTACGTGGATTACGGGGCCGAGGCTGACAGTACGCATGTGAACGGCTGGTATTACGGATACGGCGATACGGCCCTTGAAGCGTTAAAAAACGCATTTGATGGGTCTGATATTGCATACGACTTTCCGGCAACATCATGGGGGACATCCGTCAGTACCATAAACGGTGTGTCGGGATCTAGCAGTTTGCCATGGGTCTGGTGGGGATTGAACATACTTAATTCCACGCCTTCCGTGGACGAGACCGGTAATGTCTGGGTGGAATCTGGATTCGGTATCGACGGCATAACATGCAACTACATCTGTCTCTCCTACGGTGACGGTACAGAACCGATTACACAGCCAGACGAGGGATGGGCGAATTCAGGACCCTTGAAGCAGTTCTTCGCTGAATAAACATAAACCAAACACTATGTGATACCGGAGGACGAGGATGGATAAGACTCGCGTCAAAGTATACATCTCGGTGGCCATAGTCCTGCTGGCAGGAGTAGCCGCGGTGTTGGCGGGAAACGGGATATCCTCATACTCCGACGATCAGTCCTCCGGTATCATAATCGATTTTGCGGACAGGGATGTGGAATGGACCGGCGTCAACTACGATACGTATGTCGATCCGATATCCGCATTGACATATGCCTGCGACTATCAGGATTTCACATTGACGATAACGGACGACAAGGTCACGGAGATCAACGGTGTGGAGAACGATACGACGGGAACCTGGAACCTTTGGGTCATTGAGGTCGGAAGCACCTCATGGACAGAGGTGTACGACCACTCCATAAAAATGTCCGACTATACACTTGTATCGTGGTCTTTCCGTGACGACAGCGGTACGCCGACAGTCGGTCTTGACAAGGTGGGAAACAGCATATACGGATACCCTCAGGCGTACAGGATAGTCACCATAGCGCCGTCGGTCACTGAAACGGTTTCCTCCGTCGGAGCATCGAATGCGATCGTCGGGACGGATATGTACAGCAATTATCCCGATGTGATAGCGGAAGAGCAGGAATCCGGATTGATAACACTGGTCGGAGGATACACGAATCCCAGTTACGAGATGGTGGTCAAGTGCGATCCGGATATGGTGATATGCTACGGCGGTCAGCAGTCGCATATAGAATTGGCCGAAAAGCTGAAAAAGGCGGGAATCGACGCGATAGTGTTCTACGAAGGTGAGGATATGGAGACACTGTACGACAACATATTCATCGCAGGCATGGTCCTGGGTTATGAGATGGGTGCGGAAAGCACATTGGAGTCCATCCAAGGGGCCGTAGGGCAGATCGAGAGCATTCTCGGTTCAGATCCGTCGATGTCGGACGAATCGGTGATGGTTTCGTTGTCCGCAGTGAAATCACCATGGGTATCGGGTTCGAACACATACATCGACGATATCCTGAACATAACGTACGGAGCCAACATATACAGCGGAGAGTACGGATGGGTGCAGGTCAACTCCGAGACCGTAGCTCAGTACAATCCGTCCGTGATAATAATAGTGAACTCCGACTACAGTGCGACTCAAAGCGAGTACGACACGCTGATAGACAATCTGAGTGCCGAATGGAAAAGCACTGATGCCTATAAGAACGGTCAGATATACCTGTTCTGCGAGACATTGGGGGATCTGGCATCGCGTCCGAGTCCGAGACTCGCGCAACTCACGGAGCTGGTAGCCAGGACACTCCACGGTGGATCGTTCGATGACGGCATATCCATTCCAACGTATATTGGGGACGACTACGAGCAATATCTTACAATCACTAAGGATCTAGACTTTAACAAGTAGGGAAATAAATGCATGGCAGATCAATGAAGGTAATCTCTATAATAACAGTGTCAATGCTGCTGTGCATCTCGGTCATAGCAACGTCGTCCGCTGTTGCCGGAACGGATGCGGATGACGATATATGGGTGCTGTTCGACGAGGGGAACGGGGATACGACATGGGTCTCCGTCCAATTTTCGGGTGGCGATACGGTCAATACATTGATCGCTGAGGCCGCAGATGAAGCGGGTCTCGAGTATGTCCTGTCAGGTAGTACGGTCACTGTCGACGGAAAAACATCGGATATCGTCGGAAGCTCGTCCTCCGGCGGGTCTCTGGTGGTCTCAGGTACAACCGGAAGAACCGTCACATCGACGTGGCATCTCTATGTCTGCGAGGAAGGCGATACGAGCTGGACGGAAAGGGATATTTCCGAATCGCTCGTCTACACATCAGGAGATCTCGCTTTGGGGTTCTATCCAGATGGGATCGTGCCCACAGAGACGCCTGAGTACAGATCCTCGTGGACGATGGTACGCGGAGATGCGGCACTGTCCGGGGAACAGGATGCCGTGCTGTCATCGGAGGAGCCCAACATCGAGTGGACCGTTAGAAGCCGTGCGGGCGGGGATTATGTCACGTCCACCGTACTTGTCGCGGGCAACTATGCGTACGTGGGATTCGGCGGCGGATACACTGCGGATTCTGTGCAACCACGTTACTATTGTTTCGACAGATTCACAGGGGAGACCATATGGACGTTCGAATACGAGATAGGTGCTGGTTATGAGACGGCCAGCGCTCTGATAGCCGGGGACTACATATTCATCCCTGCGACGGAGGGAAAGATATACAGGATACCGTTGGTGGACGGACCAGGTGTCGATAACGTGAACGTATTGTCGATATCAATTCCGTTCACCACGGAACAGGAATTGACGGGAGAGTACTACAGTACGGGTCCTTCGACGCTGATATTCGATTCCGGTGTCATTTACCTGGGTTCATCCAGCGGGATGGTCTACTGTTTCAACTGCGATCTGGAGTTGATCTGGTCCTATCAGACGGAGGGGTGCGTATACTATTCACCGCCGACGGTGACCGACGATTATCTTTTCATGGGGGCACTGAACGGGGAACTGTATGTACTGGACAAGCAGACGGGGAGCCTGATAACGGACAAAGAGATCTATGTCTCAACATCCACAGGGGAGGAGACGGGTCTGGTATCCCCTGTCGTGATGATAGGCGATGTTCTCTTTTTCTCATTCTCGGATGGCAGAGGGATGAGCACGGCCACAGGCGGGTTAGGGATATACACGTTCGACGGAACGACGTTGACCGAAGTGAAGTCGATCCAGAACTTGGGTCTCATGCCGACATATCTGATCCCTGTGGATAACGATGACTTCACGGGAGTGTATTTCATCTCGAGCAATGGTCTCTACAGAGTGGATGCCGACGGCAACTGTTCGATGTTGAACGATTCGTTCTCCACCGTGAAAGCCGGACCGGTACTGGTCAACGGACAGTACATATACATGGTCGAATACAGGATCAGCGGGCTGCTATACAAGGTGGATCTGAACGGAAAGATTCTGGCTACCACAACACCTCCGGCCAAGGGAAGCAGCTATTGCATGTCATCGTTGGTCATCATCGATGACTGGATCTACAACGGTAACGACGGTTGTGTCTACGCTGTCAGCGGAGGCATGACCCCAGTGGTACCGACGGAGGAAAATACGGGTCTCGAACAGTATCTGGCCTATTTCGTGATAGCGGGTATAATCATCCTGTTCGCCGCCGTATTGCTATATCTCAGGTTCGTAAAGAAGGAGAAGGCGCCGCTGGCATCCATAGGGAGGAGACTGGCAGACCTTATGGGTCTGAACGATCCAGAACTTTCGCATACGCAGTCCAATAAACGCCGCCTCCTGATCGTTATAGCATTCGGTTCGATATTGGCGTTTGTCGTGTTCATGCTCTGTCTGGCATACGGACCGTCGGGTAACATGTCCCTGAGCGAGACCCTGAGAGCATTGATCTCTTCCATTCAAAAAAGTGGACGGAACCTCGATTTCGATGAACTCATAGTATACGAATCCAGATTGCCGAGGGCATTGGCCGCCTTCGCGGTAGGGGTCGGGCTCTCCATCGCAGGTGCGGTCTATCAGGCGATAATCAGGAACCCGCTGGTGGATCCGTATATAATGGGTGTTTCAGCGGGTGCTGGCACAGCCGCTATAGCAGTCATAGCGTTCGATTTCACGTTCTTCGGTCTTTTCGCCTCGCAATCCATATACCTAACCGCGCTGGCGGCGATGGTAGGGGGGGTAATAGCGTTCTTCGCCACGATGCTCATCGCGGAGAAGTCCGGCGGCAGTTCCACGAATTATGTGCTGGCCGGTGTGATAATCGGGTTAGCGTTTTCCGCTGTCCAGTCGTTGATGCTTTCGATGGCGGGGCATAAGGTCACCGATGCCCTCTCGTGGTTGTTCGGGAGTTTCGCCAACATATCGTGGACGAATGCATGGCTAGTCATAATACCTGCTCTGGCACTGTCTATTGTGCCGTTGTTCTGGGCAAAAGAACTGAATCTGGTGTTGCTAGGAGAAGACGAAGCCAAACAGATGGGGCTCGATGTCAGGAAATTCAATCGTTGGATGCTGATATTGGCTTCGGTGCTGACCGCGATCTGCGTTGCATTCGTCGGAATAATCGGATTCGTGGGTCTTGTGATCCCGCATCTGTGCCGTATGATACTGGGAGGGGATCACAGACTGGTACTTCCGGCGTCCATGGTGTTGGGAGGTTCCCTGATGATGATGGCGGATTTTGCCGCCAAGATGCTCATGGTGCCGACGGAATTGCCGGTCGGTGCGATCACAACCATCATCGGTGTTCCGGTGTTCGCGTACCTTCTCATAAAGAAAGGGAGGATGTACGATGGATAAGACACCGCTTCTTGAGTTGAGGAATCTGAACAAATACTATGACGATGACGGATTCCATGCGGTCAAGGACGTATCCTTCTCGATAGAACCAGGTATGCTGGTCGGTCTGATAGGACCCAACGGCTGTGGGAAGAGCACGATGATGAAATGCATCAACAAGCTACACAGCACATCGTCGGGCGACATACTGATAGACGGGGAATCCGTGCTGGACAAGACGCCTGCGGATATAGCGAAGAAGATATCCAATGTTCCTGCGGAGATGAGGGTCAGTTTCGGACTCACCGTCTTCGAAACGGTGATGTTGGGAAGATATCCGCATCTGAGGAATCTCTGGTGGGAGACCGAGAATGACGAGTCGCTGGTATTAGAGGTTCTCAAGATGTTCGGGGTTCTGCATCTCAAGGACAAAAGTCTCAACATGCTGTCATCCGGCGAGAGACAGCGCGTTCTGATAGCGAAGGCATACGTTCAGGAACCGAGGCTGATGCTCGTCGATGAACCCACGTCGCATCTGGACATGAAGTACAAGTTGGATGTCATGGAATATCTGAATGCCATGGTGAAGAAGGACATGACGATCCTGGTCGCCGAGCACGACATATCCCTGATGGCGAGATACTGTGATCTTTGCATAATAATGAAGGAGGGGAAGATAGTGGCGATCGGTAAGCCGAAAGAGGTGATAACCTCCAAACTCATCGAAGAGGTATACGACGTATCGGCATCGGTCGGATTCGACCACGAGGGTGAACTCTTCGTTTTGCCGAAAAGATACAGGACGGAAGG
>JBAYAO010000031.1:0-14112 GCA_041669745.1 Candidatus Methanomethylophilaceae archaeon
GTATACCACGTACCGTCGTTCTTGGCATAGGGGATATTGGATCTTGCGAAGCATTCGAAGGCCTCTGCGGCAGCATTGTTGTCGGAACAGGCGGCGTATATCTCGAATCTGTTGCAGGTCTTCAATATCACGTACTCGGAGATAAAAGGTCTGGAACGTATGAACTCCTCTGCATTCCCATCAAGGGAGGGAACGATTTCGCCGATGGTGTCCGCGCCGGCTGAAGAGTGTGTTACATGAAAACTGGCTATCACTCGATTCCACCTAACCTTAACGCACGGACTTTGGCATCGTCCATTTTTCCGTCGGAGACCATGCGGGAGGTCTCTTCATCGGAAAGTACCGTACACAGGAAATTGCGTCTTTCATGTTGTGTCGGTATACGTTTTTTTGAGATGTCCCTCAACTCGATCATGAGGTCCAGCATCCTGTCGTATTTTTCATCAAGGAATCCGTCAAGCTCTCTTGTCAAGTACGGGGGAAAAGCCGGGACCCTTCCCTCCGAAGACACGGCGACCACGTATTTATCACGTCTGAGTATCGACGGAATAAGGATGTTGCCGCCCCCGTGTGCGGAGTTGACGTTTATGCCCATATAGAGTGCGGCGTCCCTTATGCGGTCGTTCAACTCCCTGTTGTCCGTGGCTGCAATGACGATGTCTGCGTTGTCTATGAAAGAGTTGATATCATCCGGGATTCTGGTCTTTATGACGGTCTCTGCCATCTTTTCGATTTCCGGGGATACCTTTTCGGAGATCACCGTTATGTGTGCTCCTTCGAAATATCTGCATTTTCTGAGAGCGACATTGCCGCCTCCGAATACCATAACATGCAATCCTTCCGTATAGAAAAAAAGCGGAATCATATCTTTATTCAAGTTTCATACCTCCTGATGAGTTGTTGGATAGTGAGAATATGGAATCTGCAAGACCCCTGTAGGATTTTGCAAGGGCGGAATCAGGATCGCCTTCGACTACCGTTTTGCCAAGATTCTCAAATTTCTGGACCAAAGGGTCCCGATCTATCCTGGCGATGACATCGATACCTATTTCCTTGGCGGCATTGTCCACAAGATGATCTTCATCCTCTATGTTACGGGAGTTTTGGATCAAGCCACTGAGTTTAGCATATCCATCCTCTGAAAAATTTTTGACGGCCTCAGAAATATTTGTTGCGGCATACAACGACATCATCTCTCCGGAAGTGACAATGAAAACGTCGTTGGCGTAGCCGTTTCTTATGGGCATGGCGAAACCGCCGCATACCACATCTCCCAGAACATCGTAGATTATCACATCGGGTTTGTATTTGCCTATGACATCGAGTTTCTCAAGTTTTTCAAAGGCTGCGATGATCCCCCGTCCCGCGCATCCCATGCCGGGCCTCGGCCCGCCGCATTCGACACATAAAGCGCCATCATATCCTTTGAACACGATGTCCTCGAGATTGACATCACAACCTTTTCGCATGGTGTCAAGGACGGTCGGACACCTTACATTGTTGAGGAGAAGTTTAGTGGAATCGGATTTCGGGTCACATCCGATCTGCATCACCGTCAATCCCTTTTGGCTCAGGGCCGCAGTTATATTGGCAGATATCGTGGACTTGCCGATCCCGCCTTTTCCATATATTGCAATTCTTCTCACGAATTCCTTGATGATTGCCATCTGATAATAATATTGCGTTCCGCAGTGTTACTGGAGATAATCATGGCTCCTGTCCGTATGCGTCTGATCGTAACAAGAGGGCCGTCGGCAATGCGGATCGTGGATGTGAAATAATATGGACATTCAGTTGGTTCGGTTGAATATCTTCGGTTGGATATGACAGTATTATAGGGAGTACGGAGATACCGTGTATAGTACGATGTTGGATTTCGATAAGAAGAGGAGGTTTCAACGATGAATGATATGCTATGGAGGGAGTGCGTCAGATTTCACGGACATGCGTGTCCCGGTCTCGCTCTTGGGTACAGGGCCGCGGAAGTTGGAATGGAACAACTCGGGATCCCTCTTGAAAGGGCTACGGACGAAGAGATCATCTGTGTGGCAGAGAACGAGGCATGCGGAGTGGATGCGATCCAATATCTGATATCATGCACCATAGGCAAAGGGAATTTGATTCTCAGACCTTCCGGGAAGATGGCTTTTTCTTTCTTTGACAGGGATGATGGTGATAGCGTTCGTGTCGTTGCAAAAAATTTCGACAGAAACGGTGACCGTGAGGTTCTGATTCAGAAGATACTTACCGATCCATATGGGAACATATTCGATATAAAGAGACCAAGATACGATCTGCCGAAAAAGGCAAGACTTTTTGACAGCGTAGAATGCGAATCGTGCGGGGAATACTGCAGAGAGGACAAGATACGTCTTCAGAACGGGAAAAAATACTGTACGGATTGTTTCGATCAATACGATCGCGGATAGAGTTACGGTTCCCAAGATTTCGAAGACCTATCCGCCTCTCTGACACGTTTCATAAATCTCCAGAGGAGGTCAATCGGCGGATGAATGGAACATACCTATTTGCGACTCCCGTGTCGGGCATGACTCGTTGTGGGGCAATAGACCGTGTTAAGAAAAACCACCCATCGGAAGATGGGGTAAAGGGTTGGAGGCAATAATACTTTTTTATCTATGCCGCAGAAGCCTGGGTGGTACCTTTTGGGGTCGTGTATCTGTTGTACACGAAAACCATCAGGAGCCAGGTCGCAACACAGATCAGCAACATCGGAACACCGATGTGGAGCATCTCCTGAAGCATCTCACTCGTTGCTTCAGGGCTGCTCATCGCTGTGAGGAAAGGGAACCAAGGTACGACCTCTCCGTGAGCAATATGCTCGACGAGCAATGCCACCGTGGCACCCCATGCCATGATGTTGAACCACCAGATATGTAACTGTTCGGGGAACTTCTTTGCGAATATCGTTGTAAACAACGCTACAGTCGCCGGAACAAGGAAACAAGCCATTTTCACACCTCCTTAACAGGGTTCTTCGCAGCTACGGTCTTCTCTACCGCAACCGAAGATTCTTTCAAATTCTGTACTACGATGTAACTCTCCCAGATAATGAATATCGGTATGAGCATTGCGATTCCAAGGACTACACCGTTGGTAATCATCCCATCCGTTGTCATCTCAAGGAATTCTCCACCCTCGTACCCTAATACATGATCGACAAATATGCATGCGCTGAGACCCCAAAGCGCTAAGGACAGGAGTCCCAACTTGTATTTCGCCGGGGCTATGAAACTGGCTCCGGTGACTGTCAGGGCAGCCAATAAAGAAACAATCAACCACATTCTTTCACCTAGTAACACCTTTTCATTAATAAGTAATACCAAGTAGCGAAGATACAGTATATAATTCCTCGTATCTCGTATCTTTTCATGAAATACGACCTGCGTTACTGATTATCGGCAGGGACCTTATCAATTTTCCAATCGCAAAGACGAGGTCCGTTCGACAGGTCCGGCAAAGAAGCAATATATAGAACGATCATATTGCCGGAACGACAGATGGATACAATCACCATTTTCCTGATAGCTGTCGGGCTTTCGATGGACGCCTTCGCGGTGGCCATATGCAAAGGACTCGCTGTCGGAAAAGTCACATTGAGGAATATCCTGACCGTCGGGATATGGTTCGGCGGATTTCAGGCAGTCATGCCTGTGTTAGGATATTATCTAGGTGTGCAATTTAAGGACAGCATAACGGCGGTGGACCATTGGATCGCGTTCATTCTCCTGGTTGTTATCGGCGTGAACATGATAAGGGAATCGTTGTCTGATGATGACGAAAGGGTGGACAGTTCGACGGGTATTAGGACAATGCTCGTATTGGCCGTGGCAACAAGTATAGACGCTTTGGCCATAGGGATATCGTTTGCCTTCCTGGATGTTGACATATTCTTCTCAGCGGTACTCATCGGTGTGACGACTTTCGTTTTGTCGGTGGTAGGTATGATCATAGGCAGTACGTTCGGCGCCAAATATAAGTCGAAGGCCGAGTTTGTCGGCGGGGTGATACTGATAGTTCTCGGGACCAAGATATTCTTAGAACACCTCGGCTTTTTTTAGACGGGCAGATCCTTCTTAAACAGTAGAAAATCGGTCGTACATGACAGATTACAAGACGATTCATAGCTATAGGGTGGCGGGTTATGAATTTCATTAAATACTTCGATGACGTAATTGCTACTATGGAGTATGAATTCAAGGTCTTCGAGTCGTCAGAATCCAAGAACAAGGATCCTGCGGATACAAAGCGGTTCGAATCCTCTCTGGAATTATTGGCAAAGGTGGGTATTCATGTCCAGCGTATCAAATGCTCATCGATATCTGATATGGATAAGGAGGATGATGCATTCGAGATAGTCTCCGAAGAGGGGATATCCGCACTGCCTATTGCGGAGTATGGGAAAGTGGCAGTCTCCGTGGGAAAATACCCCGACGACCAGACGCTTGCCAACTTTCTCGATGTCCCAAATGGCACCCTGAGCGTCGATAAGCAACTTGGTCCCAACATCAACGATCTGGGTCCGGCATACAATTGTCAGCCTCAGGCATGAGATCTTCATCCTATCGCGGCTAAACTGGTTTTGAGACCATCTATTACGTTGTCGTTTTTTTTCAGTTTCACAATGAGAATCAGAGTTCAATAAAAACGACCCCGCGAAAGCGGGGTAAAAGGTTCACGTTGCCCGAGTTCATCCCCTGTTAAGGAATTTCGGGCCCTTCCAGCTCCAATCACCCATGAGATGCATCAATGCTGGCACTATGTAGGTGATGACGATCAACGAGTCAACCAATATCGCGAATCCCAATGCGAATCCGAATTCCTGCAGCATTGGTGAGGAAGAGACCAGAAGCGTGAGGAAAGTTCCGCCCATGATCATGCCGCAAAGCGATATCGTCGAACCTGATTTCTCCATTGCGTTGACGATAGCATCGTCGTTGGTCATTCCCTTTTTCTTAGCTTCTCTTATGCGGGTGGTAAGCAGGATATCATAGTCCATGCCGAGGCCCAGACAAACCACGAAGAGCACGATCGGAACGATCCAGGTGACAGGTATCCCGAGTGCGGTACTGAATACAAGGTGTGTCATGCCTATGGTCCACATTATGCTCATTATGATGGTCAGCAGAGAACGTATGGGGGTCAGATATGATCCGAGTACGAAGAAGAGCAGCACGAATATCAGGAGTATCACCATAACCTTGATCCAATTGAATTCGGAATTGACGGTATCCGAAACATCGAGGACGACCACCGCGGTTCCAGTAACCCATGATTCGGTTATCATGGATGAGTATTCATCATCGTATCCTTCAATCATCGACCTTATTCCGGATATAGAGTCCATCGATGCATCGGACATGGGTTCGTCTGAGAGCATTATCGTAAGTTTCGCCATATTTCCGTCGGATGACACCGTGCCTCCGCCGTAGTTCAATGCATAATCGATGTACGGGGATGTCACGGTGTAATCGTTGTCCCATCCGACTTCATCCAATATCGAGGATACCGTTGGTTGTATCAATTCCGGTAATGCCGTGACGGCATTGGTATTGACCATCTGAGGGGTTATACTCTCTGCCGGAACGCCGGCGGCCAATATCGACTGATAGACCATGGAATACACGGATGCCCAGGGGGTGGGTCCTAGTATATAGTTTATGTTTTCGTCAGATCCAGATAGTTCCGAGGACATTGTATCCAGGTCATCCAGATATCGATATCCTTCTGTGGTCCACAGCAACGTGTGATTGCTGTGATCAAGTGTTGCTATCGGTGCAGTCAGTTCGAATACTGCGTAAGTTGGCATCAGCATTCCGCCGTCTGCATCATCTACGATCAGATTGACACCCTCCTTTGCATCGCTGTCGGGCATGATGCTGATCATATCATAAGACGATTCAGTTGTCAATGCGACATATCCGAGTGGGGCGGTCACCAACAGTGCAACGGCTACGATGGCGATTGCATGTTTCACGCTGAATCTGCCGACCCAACCGAAATATCTTCTGGATATGCTCACGAATTTTCCGTATATCCCCTTGCGGGTCTTGCTGCCTTCTCTGTAAGCATCGATGTTACTGGGCCAAAAGACCCTGTCTCCGATAAGTTCCAACAGTGCGGGTATGAATGTCAATGCCGCGAGCAACGCCATAACTATCCCGAGAGCGAGGATCATACCCATGGTCTGGACCAATGAGAATGAGCAGAATGACATGACACCGAATCCGATGATCACCGCAAGACCGGAGGTGGCTACCGAAACACCCGCCCATCTGATTGCTTCTTTCAGAGCGGATTCCTTATCCAGTCCCTTCAGTCTTTCCTCTCTGTACCTGGATATTATGAATATGGAGTAATCGCATCCGGCACCGAGCATCGATACTAGCACGATGATGCTGGTTATGTAGAATATGTCAAGCACACCGCCTATGAAGAACAGCAGTGCGAGCACAAGGCCATATGCCATTCCGACGGTTGCCGGTGGAACGCCTGCGGTGACGATCGCCCAGAAGAACAATCCCAACAATATTATTATCAATAATATCGAGAAGGGATCGATCTTGCTGATATCATCCGTAGCACTGGTCTTGGTGTCGTAGGTTATGGCCGAAGATCCTGTAACGTATACGTGATCTTCGATACCGAGGGCTGCGGTCGTTTGATCTACGATCGTTCTGATATTCGCAGTCTCATCCACCGTATTGAGATCGCTGTCGTTGAAAGTGATGCCTATCAGGTATATTCCGGAGACGGAGCTGTCACCGTTCTTGTTATAAGCACCCATGTCGGACGCGATAACGGCATTTGTTCCGTAGTGTTCGTCAAGATGTTCCTGCAGGCCGTTCGTCGCATTTACCATGCCGGCTACGAGGGTAAGATCATCCGATGATCCGTAAGGTATGACCATTATCGTGTTCGTCGACACACCGGAGTTGAAGTTCTCGTCCATTATCTCCAGCCCTATCGTCGATTCGGATTCCGAACCGCTCATGGTGGTCATATCATAATCCAATACGTTTCCGGATTGCATCGCGAATGGCAATGCAACTAGAAGCGCGACGATCCAAATCGCAATGATCGATTTAGGATGTTTTGTAATGAAATTCGCTAATTTATCGAACGTCGGTATCACCTAGTTTGAACATGTTCAAATACAGACTTGTTTATATAGTTTTTTGAACATGTTCAAAAGTGAGTACGAAAAGGGACGAAGGAGGGGTTTAGTCCCAAGGAACACAACATCATGATGAAGAAAATAGATCTGACAGTGAAGAAGATACACGGACAGCCGATCGTGAAGAAGATACACGAGAGGAGGGGAGCATCCAGAGAGAGCATCCTGAAGGTCTCCATGGAGCTGTTCTATGACTTTGGCTATGAGAAGACCACTGCCAGGCAGATCGCCCAGAGGTCCGGCATCCTCATAGGCAGTCTCTACAATATCTTCCCCAGCAAGGGGGAGATATTCAAAGCAATCATAATGAATGCCTACAATGACGCACTGAACGAGTCCGAAGAGATACTCAGGGAGAGAGGGGATTATGTTTCGGCGATACTTTTCCCGGGTGCATTGGAGCTCTATGCTGCATCGAGATCGAAACGTGCTGCGGAACTCCTTTACCAGGCGCATCAATCATGGATTATAGTCGAGAGCTTGGCGGAGAGATCGAGGGAATGGATATCATCGCATTTTTCCGAGGATGTGATTCCGGAGGGGGAGGTTTATCATCGTAATGTTCTGATGATCCTTGGATGTATAGGCAACTTGATTGGTGAATTCAAAAATACGGACCACGACATGAACTATCGCAAAGGGGTGTGGTCCGTAGCGTCGATATTCACCTCTTTTTTCGGTAAGGTGTCGGAAGATCTAAGCAGATCGGTGGATGATGTCTGTGATATTGTGGAGTCGGAGGATATAATGATCTTCGGTGTGGATATTCTGAATGCCGATCGGTCATCTTCCTGAACGCGTATCCGCACATTGTCCGGATGAGAACCTCGATCGAGAATCCAAAGACGGTTTCGGAATTCAGGATCAGGATCGGCCTTGCTTCCATTAAGTAGTTTTACAGTCATAGTGGATGCAGTTGCGAATCTGTAGAGCATATGTTGTACAACACGCAGGTGAGTCAGTCCACAGAGGTGTATCGGATGAAAAAGGTATTTCTGAATGAATTTTCTTCGCTCGAATTAAAAAGGCTACTTGAAAACAGCGACAAGATTACCGCAATCGTGTGTTTCGGTGCCTGTGAGAGTCACGGATGGCATTGTTGTCTGGGGCCGGATTATTTCGTCCCGACAGAGGTTGCAAAACGTGTGGCCGAAAGAACGGAAGGTGTCGTTGTTGTTCCATGTGTTCCGTTCGGTGCCTCCGGTCATTATAACAAATTTCCTATGTCGATATCACTGAGATACGAAACGGTGATCGCCGTTGCGGAGGACATCTTCGAGAGTATCGTCACTAATGGTATAGAGCATATATACATCCTGAATGGACATGACGGCAACATCCCTGCACTCGAGATAGCGGCGCATAACGTCAAGATTCGTCATCCTGATTTAAAACTCCTATACATGCCAGCGTGGTGGGAGAAGGTTGGATCCGTGATGGGCGATAGATTCGATGTCTGGAATGGATTGGGTCACGGGGGAGAGGGTGAGACATCCATAATGATGGCGATACGTCCAGATCTGGTGAATATGAAGAATGCCGTATCCCAGGTACCGGAGAACATGATACGTATCAACGAGATAACGGATGTGATATGGGACATCTCCGAGATCTCAAAGACTGGTGCTACGGGGGACCCAACAAAGGCCACTGCAGAAAAGGGGAGTATGATGCTGAACATTCTTGTATCCCTGATATCCGATGCGATAGAGGATATGAACAGAAGGGATTGGACTTATTGATGATAATCGTTTTTCGGGCTCATTTCAACTGAATGCATATCCAGTAAACATCTGCGGTCAAATTCGTGAATGTGGTCGATTCATAAAAAATTTGGCGGTGCGGGTTGCCCCGCATCGTCAGATTATAAGTTCTCGACCGAAGATGATGAACTGGAGGTTTTCACGAGTGTTTCGGATTCCTTGCGGTCCTTATCCATCATCGCATCGAGGTCGTCGATTTGCTCTTTTATCTCTTCTGCAGTGGGAATCGGACCGAGTATGTCGTCGGCTTTTCCAACTGCGGTTTCAATCGCTTCCTTATCCGATACAGCCCTTTCTGGTATGTCTGTTCCGGCCCCCATGTATTGAGAGATGCCATCCACTAGCTTGGTTAGTTCTATCGGGAAGAAGAATTTGGACGATGCCCCCTCGCCTACTGATTTCAACGTATCCATCGAAAGAACGGCCATGGCTTTGGAATCAAGCGAGGATGCACCTACCGCCGTTATACGGAGTTTTTGTGCATCACCTTGACTTTCAAGTATGGTTGCGAGTCTCTGTCCCTCTGCTTGCAGGACCATGGACTGTCTCTGCCCCTCTGCCTGGAGGATCATGGATTTCTTCTTTCCCTCGGATTCCAAGATGGCCGCTCTTTTTAGGCCGTCCGCCTGAAGGATGGCTGCACGTCTCCTCCTTTCCGCAGATGTCTGTTCTTCCATGGAATCCTTGACCTTCTTCGCAGGGTCCACCTCCCTGATCTCCACTGCCTCGATCTTGACACCCCACTTGTCCGTGGATTCATCGAGCGTGTCCCTCAACTGGACGTTGATCTTCTCTCTGCTGGAGAGGATCTCGTCGAGTTCCATTTCACCGATGGTAGATCTCAGGGTGGTCTGTGCCAGATTGATGGTTGCAGCATGGTAATTAGTGACCTCGAAGAAGGCGTTCTTAGGATCTATGACCTTGATGTAGATTATAGCATCCACATTCACAGGCGAATTGTCTTTCGTGATCACTTCCTGACTCGGGACATCGAGGACTTCTGTACGCAGATCAAGCTTTACGACCTGATTTATCAGCGGGCACACGAAGTTTAGGCCCTGATTGAGAATCCTCACGAATTTCCCGAGTCTCATGTATATGCCCTGCTCATACGGCTGGATAATCTTCACTCCACTGATAACGACCGCGAGCGTTCCGATGATCGCGACCGCAACCAATGCCAGGATTATATTTTCGTCCATTTTTTCCCTCCTATCAGCTGTCAGTGGACAGAACGCGTTCCAGTTTCACGTGTACGCCTTCGGCAGAACACACTCTGACCTTCGTGCCCTTCTCGATGATCTCATCGGACGTGGCACTCCATATATCCGAGTCGATGTTGACTTTCCCCTTCAGTGATCCGGGTTCTACGTCTACAGTCACTATTCCAGTTTTGCCTAGCAAAGATTCTGAGACAGTGGTAGACGGCGGAACGGGTCTCGCCAGCAATTGATATCCTTTTACCGTCACCAGGGTTATGGGTATCGAGATGATGAGTGCCGATACCGGAGAGTACCAACTCATGAGGAAATCCGGATATGCATACCCTATCACTCCGATGATCACCAGTACCGTTCCTGGTATGACTATGAATGCACCGGGGCTGAAGGCTTCGACTATGATCAGCAATGCCCCAACGAGGATAATTATCAGAGCGATCGTCTGCGGGTCCATACTAACACATTTTGATAGTACTATTTAACACTAGACTTTTTTGTCCAAGTTTGAGAACAGGATGAAAACATACCGATTCCACGACAATATCTGGCGGACCATATTATATTCCGAATCAAGGCCAGTAATATCTAGGAAATGATTAATAATACCGAATCGATGTATATGTATGGACGGTGTATCAAGGATCGGAGTTTCTTTGGAACCAGAGCTTTTGAGGCTTTTCGATGACTCAATTGCCCAAAAAGGATACGTCAGCAGATCGGAGGCTATTCGCGATCTCGTCAGAGATTCTCTGTCAGAGAAGAACTGGAAGAATGAAGACGAATATATGGTCGGGGTCATAGTGATCGTCTACAATCATAAAGTGACAGGTCTCGAGGAGAAAATGACGGATCTGGAACACGAGAATGGGCATTCCATCAGGACCTCCGTTCATATCCATCTCGATCACGATACATGCATGGAGATAATGATAGCCGAGAACAAATTGAAAGAATTGAAAGCGCTGTCCAGCAAGATAACATCCGTAAAAGGGGTACTTAGAGGAAAACTCACGATGGTCTCTCCTGCCACTGGCAATATGCACCATATAAGCACCAGGAATTGATCCGATCGCTGGAAATGGTACTCAGATGTATTCGGAGGTCGGTGAAGTGGACTCGGAGAGGGCTCTGGAGCTGAAGCGTGTATCCGTCGTCCGGGACGGGAATCCGATCCTCAGTGACGTCGATCTTTCTATCGGAGATGATGAGAATGTCGCTATCATCGGGCCAAACGGTTCCGGTAAGACGACTTTGATGAAATTGCTCAGGGCGGAGATTCTTCCCTATTATGACGAGAATAACGTAGCGACCATGAGGATATTCGGCAAAGAACAATGGGACATATTCGATCTCAGAAGTAAAATGGGTATAGTCTCGATGGACTTGCAATCGAGGTTCAGTGATGATACCGAGGTCTCGGAAGTGATAATGTCCGGATATTTCGGAAGTTTGGATGTATTCAGGAATCATGAGACTTCAGAGGATATGAGGGGGAAGGTTCGAAATGCGGCCATGAAAATGGGTATCGATGATCTCCTTGGGAGAAAGATAGGCGAACTCTCGCTCGGAGAGATGCGCAGGACGCTTATCGCGAGGGCAATGATCACAGAACCGAGGATGCTCGTACTCGATGAACCAATGACGGGACTGGATATCGTGATGAAGGACAGGTTCAGAAAGATGTTCGACATAATGATGGGTTCCGGTATGAGATTGATCATGATAACGCACGAGCTCGAGGACATACCTCTGAGTGTCCGCAGGGTCGTTATGATAAAGGACGGAAGGATATTTGCCGACGGTCCGAAGGAAAAGATCCTGACATCGAAAAAGGTAAGTGAACTGTATGACTATCCTATATCCGTGAATAATGACAACGGCGTATATCATATGGTCACACGGGGTTGACAATGCCATATATCTGTTCGCAGTGCGGTTCAGTAATGGAGGATCATGACGAGTTCTGCCACAGATGCGGAGCTGCAAAAGTACATGCGTACTATCTGAATGTGGGGGATGAGACCGTCTGTTCCAATTGCGGTACCAAACTTCCGGCGGATTCGATATTCTGTTCCAATTGCGGCGATCTCCTCAAGCAGGCGATTCCGGTAGCCAAGGATCGTTACGGTGTCGTGCAGACGGTCACTGCGATGATGTTCGCCTTTGTACCAGGAATTTTTGATATTTTCGGTCTCGGTCACTTCATACTGGGGAAGTGGACAAGGGGGTTGGCGTTCCTCTCGTGTTCCGTTGTGATATACCTTGTGGATAGGTACTACGTTCTGGACACGACCATGGAATATCTATTGGTCATCCTCTGCACTGTGCTGTTCATAGTTCAGATGTTAGATCTGTACAGGTTCGTGTATCTCAAGTGAAAAATATTATCGAAAAACCAGAAGGCGAAAGATTTAACCTCTTTTCAGCGATGGTGTGGCGATGTCCCAAGATTGGACCGAGAAATACAGACCCAGGACACTTGATGGCGTTATCGGCAATCCGAAAGCCATCAGAGAGCTGAAGGGCTGGGCGGATTCCTGGAACGACGGTACCGTCTCGAAGAAGACGGTGGTTCTTATCGGAACACCAGGTATCGGAAAGACCACTTCCGCTGAAGCATTGGCGAATGACATGGGGTGGGGGATCACAGAGATGAACGCATCGGACCAGCGTACGGGGGACATAATCCGTACAATTGCTTTGAGAGGTGCGAATTCGGACACATTCAACGATTTCGGTGATTTTCTAAGTTCCAGGGACGGAGGAAGGAAACTCATAGTTCTGGATGAGGCGGACAGTCTGTTCGGCAATGCAGACCGGGGTGCGATCCCGGTCATCATAGAGCTGATCAGAAAAACAAAACAGCCCGTGATCCTCATAGTGAATGATTTTTATGCATTGAGCAAAAAATCATCGGTAATTAAAAACGAGACCCTGCAGATCACCTTTCAGAGACCCACTTCGACATCCATCGCGAAAGCACTGAGAAAGATCGCTGCAGCAGAAAAGATCACTGTCGATGATGATTCATTGGATCGTATAGCAAAAAATTCCAACGGTGATATGCGTGCGGCCGTAAGGGACCTCGAATCGATCGCGGTAGGTAAGGATACAGTCACAGTAGACGATGTTTCTCAATTATCCGACCGTGTTGTCAGAAAAGGCATGTACGATCTGATGAATTCCATCTTTCGCAAGAATGACGCCATGGGTTCTCGTGCGATGCTGAGGGATATAGACGAAGAACCTGGATTTGTAATGCTGTGGATAGATGAGAATATGCCGTACGAGTTCAGAGACGTAAGCGATCTGATAAGGGGTTACGAAAAGTTGTCGAAAGCGGATATTTTTCTCGGAAGGGTCAACAGGCGTCAGTATTATGGGATGTGGTCGTATGCGAACGATACCATGACCGCGGGCGTTTCGACGGCAAAGCATTCCAGCTACGTGAACAGGGATCGTTTCAGATTTCCAAATTATCTGATGAAGATGTCAAGATCGAAAAGTATCAGGGCCGTAAAATCAGATGTTTCTCTCAGATTAGCTAAGTATATGCACACGTCAACGAACCGTGTCTCGATGGATGTTCTGCCGTCGTTGAAGATCATGCTTGCCAACGACAGGGAACTGAGGGCAAAGATGATAAGCGAGGTTGGGATAGAACCAGAGGGATTGGCATTTTTGCTGGATTCCAGAATCGATTCCAAGATTGTGAAAGAGGCGGTCGCCGATACGGTCAAACCAGTGACTGAAAAGAGGGAGCGATATGTGGAAACTACCGAAACGAAGACCAAGAACGTTGAGCCGTCGATAAGAACACAAAAAAGCCTTTTCGAGTTCTAGGTGTAATCATGGATGAAGAGTACCGCAGGATTCTGGAGAAACAGCAGTATCGTCTGTACAAAGACCATGCTGCCGTGAAGATGTGTCA
>JBAYAO010000032.1:0-14067 GCA_041669745.1 Candidatus Methanomethylophilaceae archaeon
ACAAAAAATGTTTTTGCACAAGATATGGTATATGTTACGTTTTTAGACACTTGTATTTGACATCTTCCGTTTGAGTCTGTCGTTCCACCATAAGAACTTCCGCCATATGTTGCTGTCACGGCTATACCCGACAGGTCCGGTGTTCCTGTTGATGCTGTTACGTATATATCGAGACGGTAAGTGTCACCGCTTCCACCTCTCCTGGTTATAAATGCTTCTCCCATTGTTTCATCTCACAACTTTTACTTGTATCGGTATCTCAGTGGTCGTTGCCTCTGTCGAATAGATCGTTAATGTGTTTGCAGAGGTTACTATTCTCTGTACTTTAGACCATGCTGTATTTTGAAGTACTGCTGTAGCCCATGTGGAACTTAAAACGACATCTATTATCGGGTTATCTGTTGCCAGAATGCCACTTATTGTTATCGTCTGAGTATATGGCGCAGAACTTCCTGTCCAAGTAGTAGAAACTGTTCCAGTGTATGTGACCGTTGTCGCTTTTGTATTAATTGCTGTATATATGCCATCTGATGTTACAGGATTTGCGCTTCCCGATGTAGGCGCACTATCAAACGTCAATGTTGCTTGTTTACCTGACAAAGCAGTATAAACTCCCCCAGAAGTCACGGGATTTGTGCTTGCAGAAGTGGGAGTGTTGTCAAATGTTAATGTATCTTGCTTATCAGATAACGCCGTATAGACTGCACCTGCTGTTATTGCATATTCGGAGCCGCTTGTAGGCGCAGTTATCATGGACTGCCAGACACCTTGCCCGCTTCCGTCACTTCTCCAATATTGACCTGATGTTCCTGCCGAAGTAGGGGGATAGATCGTTGCAGTAGATGTTGCAGTGATATGCCCAGTTCCGTTGAAAGTAATAACAGGCACTAATGTTGCACTACCTACCGAACCAGCCGTAATACTTGAAGCATGATTAACCGTTGCACCTGAAAGTGCAAGCCCTGTACCAGCCGATATGTTATCCTGCTTACCCGAAAGTGAACTATATACTCCGCCACTTGTAACAGGATTTGTACTGTCAAGAGTGGGTGTTGCATCGAAAGAAAGAGTTGCCTGCTTTCCAGCCAATGCTGCGTACACTCCACCGCTTGTTACAGGGTTACTGCTGGCAGATGTGGGTGTTGAATCGAACGTTAAAGTGTTCTGTTTTCCTGCAAGAGCTGTATAAACTGCACCGCTTGTGATCGAGACACCTGAACCGCTTATCGCAGATGTGGCAAGAGATTGCCATGCGCCAGCCCCTGCACCATCAGACATCCAATACTGTCCAGCCGTTCCCGCTGTGGTAGGCGGATATATCGTAGCTGAGGATATCGCAGTTATGTGTCCTGTCGTATTATATGTAATAATTGGTACAGAAAGAGCAGAACCTACAGAACCTGCTGTGATACTTGTTTCATGATTAATTGTAGTACCGGACAGGCTTATGCCAGTTCCCGCAGACATAGTATCTTGTTTGAGTGTCAATGCCCGATATATTCCGTCAGAAGTTACAGGTTTAGCACTATCTACAGTAGGTGTACTGTCAAAGGTCAGCGCATCCTGTTTTCCATTTATCTGTGTTTGAATCGCAGATGTAACACCACTCATATATCCTAACTCTGTACTTGTAACTGCAGACACTGCGACCTTTCCGGATGAATTGGAAAGCAATG
This sequence comes from Candidatus Methanomethylophilaceae archaeon, assembly GCA_041669745.1. Taxonomy (GTDB): domain Archaea; phylum Thermoplasmatota; class Thermoplasmata; order Methanomassiliicoccales; family Methanomethylophilaceae; genus JBAZDV01. The sequence goes on from JBAYAO010000032.1 coordinate 1,677, forward strand.
CTCTGTTCGCAGTAAGATTGGAGGTAGTTATCGTAGATGCCCCGCCAGTTATGGTATTTTGCTTTACGGAGAGTGCAGAATAGACTCCACCTGAGGTCACGGGATTCGCACTGCCTGTCGTAGGTGTAGAGTCGAACGTGAGGGTGTCCTGTTTCGTATTAAGCTGCGTGTATACCAGCAACTCAGAGGGATAGTGAGAGTTGTCTGGCGTTGTCTGAAATGCAGTTACTAAATTGTTCTTAAGCTGATATCCTGAAAGATCGAGAGTAGCCCATGAGGGAACTCCGCCTGTAGATATCAGATATTGTCCTGATGTTCCTGCCGTAGTCGGGGAATAGACAGTAATATCAGAATTATCTTGATCGGAGATGAAACCGATACCTGTTCCATTCAGGTAGATAGACTTCTGATAAACGGTCTTTATAGCCCCTGTGGTCAATCCCTTGGTGTCATACGAGGGGAACACATAAGATGCCGTATTAGCCGTTATAGCCTCATTAGCAGTCACTTTAGACGCTATATCTGAATAGAACTGAGAATTAATAGATGCTTGTGTGTAATTGTTTCCAGCTACTTTGTCATAAACATTATTCGCAGAGATATTTCCGCCATTTCTCGTAAATGAGGTATATCCTGCAGGTGATGAAAACAGCTGTGCAGTCTGTGCTCCTGCCGAATCTTTCGACATCGTAATTGTAAGCACGACCGTTCCTGTTGCAACTACGTTCAAATTAGATGAAAGTTGATTGGACATTGCAATAACATTGTATTCTGATGTGTCTGTCGCTGTGACTGACTGAGTTCCTGTTGCAATGATTGTCGTACCATAAGTAGCAGTTGCGGTGATCGTGTATACTGTGCCCGTAGTGATATTTCTGAGATTGGAGGCGAACTGATATGTTGCGGTGGGTGAGATTATTCTGTCTTCGGGAAGGGTGTACGTCAGAGTTATGCTTGTTCCTGTTGTTCCCGACATGACAATATCTGCATATACTTCTGAAACAGGGGGCGTATCTGAAAGTGTCGTAGCACTATCCATGTAGAACGTATCCGATATTCCTGCCGGAGGAACCACTATCTGAGCAGATATTACATTGCTTTCGATCGTGATATTACTGCCCGCTGTAAGCGTATCTTGTTTAGTATCAAGTGCAGAATATACTCCGCCACTGGTAACAGGATTGGTGCTGCTTGCGATGGGTGTGTTATCGAATGAGAGTGTATTTTGTTTAGTGGCGAGTGCAGAGTAGACAGCTCCAGAAGTTATCGCTACTGTACTGCCTGAAATAGGGGTGGCATCTAACGACTGCCATATTCCAATACCTGAGCCACGCGACTGCCATATCTGTCCAGATGTTCCTGCTGTCGCCGGGGGATAGATCGTAGCGCTGGAAACCCCAGAAATATGTCCCTGAGCATCATATGTAATAACAGGCACATTTGTATCACTTCCCACTGTTCCCGCGGATATTGTGTTACTATGATTAATGGTAGTTCCGCTGAACGAAATACCAGTACCTGCGGACATTGTGTCCTGCTTAGCAGATACCGAGGTGTATATGCCCGCAGATGTTACAGGATTGGAACTGCCAGAGGTAGGTGCATCATCAAATGTGAGGGTGTTCTGCTTAGCATCTAATGCAGTTTGAAGGTCTTTCTGCGAAGATAATGTTCCGCTGATACTTCCCCATGCGACTCCTGCGACTGCTGGGTTAGAAGGACTCCAGAGATAATCTGTGCCGTTGCTTATACAAGTATAGAATGTATTCTGAACAAATCCTCCTGCCGTTTCTCCTACAAAGTGATAGTCTTTTCCGAGATAATCTGCAGAAGGAGTGGGCATTGTAAATATTGCGTTGACCTGTGCGCCTTCGTCAATTCCATTGAGCTTTGTTTCAAGCGCATCAGTAAAATCGTTGGAAGACAACTCTTTTCCAGAAACTTTATCTACTTTCCCGCTAACTGATGTGTATACTCCCCCTGACGTAACAGGATTGGAACTGCCTGATATCGGTGTGCTGTCAAATGTAAGCGTATCTTGTTTGGTAGCAAGCGAAGAATAAACTCCTCCAGATTTGACAGGATTAGAACTGTCTGCCGTAGGAACGTTATCAAAAGTAAGAGTGTCTTGTTTACCTACAACTGATGCATAGATTCCGCCAGATGTGACGGGGTTTGTACTTCCCTGTGTAGGTGTGTTATCAAAGGTAAGAGTGTCTTGTTTAGCGTTGATATTGTCTTGTAGAATTGTGTCTGCAGAAGCTCTTGTCTGTGCTTCGGTATTAATATTGTTCTGCAGAGTACTGTCTGCGCCTTGTCTTGCCGATATCTCTGAGTTGAGATTATTAACGATAGTGGAGTCTGCGGATGCTCTTGTAGATGCTTCGGTATCAATATTGTCTTGAAGTTCTATATCTGCATCATAAACTCCCCCTGACGTAACAGGATTGGAGCTGTTCTGAATGGGAGCTGTATCGAATGTGAGAGCATCCTGTTTATTATCAATCAAGGCTCTCAATGCAGAATCTGCAGAATAGACTCCTCCCGAATAAACAGGATTCGTGCTTCCCTGTGTAGGTGTGTTATCAAAGGTAAGAGCGTTCTGTTTCGCATCCCATCCTGATATCTGCGTGTCACTTACGGTTCTATGTGTTGCATCGCTATTAAGGTCTGAGAGGTTCTCGGGAATGGTGATATCAACATTTTTATCTGTAATTTCAAGTGCAACCCCATTAGCAGATATGCTTTCGATCACATTGACTTGCGCACCTGTTGCGATTGTTGCAAGCTTGGTGGCATCAACTGCCGAATACATCGGAGCCCAATCACTTGCAGTAGTGGGCGTATCTGAGGTAAGAATATAGATATTTCCCGTGTACGCTCCTGCGGTCACTATTGCCATATCAGGTGTATGTGCATTAGTTAAAGTGGTCAGTTCCGAAGGGTCTGTAATATGAAAGAGGTCTACGACTGCAGAACCGGGTAAGAACTGAGTAGGTATCTTTCCAGATGCGAGGTAGGGTACTTCAAGTGTGATAGGTGTATCTGTACCAGAAATAGTTGAAAATGTAACAATAGGGCGATCTGCAATAGAATCAATTGAAAATTCAGCTTGAATAAAAGCCTCTTGCGCCAGCCTTAAAAGAATATTAGTGTAATATGGAGTGCTTGTTGATACTATATTATCTGTTGTAGCAAAGTATATCGTTCCAGGTAGAGACGTTTCTATCAAACTGTCACCATGATATAAAAGAACATTAAATGTAATTACAGAATCTTCGTTATCCTCTGTAGCATGAATATTTGAAATCTCTTGAGGAATAATCAGAGAATTATCAGTCATTACATATACAGGAATATAAGAATTGCCCTCTGCATCAGTCAATGTGACGTTAAATCTTACATATTTTGTATAGGTGTTATATACTTCGGGAAATTCAATATTCAATCTTGCCGAGTCCATATCTCCATAAAGTCCTGCAAATGAAGGTGTATCCGGCAGAAGTTTACGAGTCTGAGACCCCATGTAACGCTTGGTGACTTGAAGCATCTCTTATACCTATCAATTTTAAACTCAATGTGATATAAAAGCAATGCGATATATTTATATACTATATTATATATTTTGAATCAATGAGCGACTTCTATAAAATATATACATATAATGGATTGTATCGTCTGTATCATGAATGTCACGGGGAAGTTGTCAGTACAGATCCAGAAGAAGTGGTGTATCTCTTGATGGAGGTCATATTGGGCAGACCGATGCCCAGAGTACGCGACATACCTATAGGTGCTGAACTTCAAGCGTTAGTAGAATTTAACAAGATAAATGGTTTTTCTGTCAAGTGGTGCGATAAAACTCTCACTCTTGTTTTGACATGTGCTCGCAATAGTCTGAACGCTCATTCTGATAAGCTTCTCTCGCTTTCTGATAATCAGGCAAATCCATGATCTCGCGTGCTATTTGAGATACTCTCTCGATAAACGAGTCTTTATCCACGACTGCTACCATGAATGGATACATGGTCCAAGCTGCGCTGTTACACAGTGCTGTATCGTTATAACTAAAACGTTTATCACTATCTTCTTTGGATTTCTTATCTAATTTCTCTTTCAATTCAGCAACAAACTTTTCCTCTTCAGTAAGCTCGATACGATATTCTTCATTATCATCAATTATATTAATCCCTTCTGTCTTTAAGTAATACCCACGTAGGTATACAGGTCTTATCTGCTCTTAAAATGCAGCCCGGTGGGTCATCATAGTTTATATGAACATCCAACACTTTCAAGACACATGGTCCTTCCAAGCAATCAGAACACCCCAGCGAAACCCACCGTCCATAGCCAACCTTATCCCTCTGCCATTGGGTTAAATCCTTGATGTCAGACTTGATAATTTTGCTACGCTCCATACCAGTTAATAATCTTCATAATATAAATACTTTTCACCGAGTTTTTAAATAACATCTGATAAATGATAATCTGGATGACAAGTGGTATCTCTTTATCTGATATGACCAAACCGCCCAAAAAGGACGTGAGCAATATCACAGTAGATGAAGCGGTGACGAAAGAGTTCGCAACCTGTGACCCTCTCTGTCCCGCTACATTAAATGAGAGCAGGTTCAATGCCATTCTTGCCTCGGTTGGAAAGGGTGTTTCGCTTAACACCGCATCTCTGGCCGCGGGTGTCCCTCCGCTTGCCCTAAAAAGAATACTTGCGAAAGGTAGAGAGGATTATGAATCCGTAGCTGCGAGTGTTGAAGATATTGAAGATTTCAATAGCAGGCTTACTACCGAAGCTAAGTTCTTTATAGGGCTGTGTGAGGCTAAAGGAAACACTATTGTAACTATGCACAACATCTTATATGATCGTGCAGAGGAGTTGCCTTGGGTAGCTCAGTGGTTTTTGAATGTTCTCGAACCTGAGACATACAACCTCAAATATAAGATGCATAAAGAAGATCGTGAAGATTCTCAGGCTGGAGTCAATGCCAACATTACATTCGAGTTCAAAGATGGAATGAAATCACGTCCGCCGGAAGAAGCTAAATCTATCACAGATGCTGTGAATGCTCTTCACGAACAATACAAAGCACATGATATTGTCGACACTCCCGAAAGTGAGAACAATGACGGCGAATGAAGACCTGTTCGATGAATTTATCGAACCTGATGTTGATGAACGCCCTGTCAATGAAGTTGTCGATGACCTCAACTCAGGCAATATCATAATTCTAGATCATTTCAAATATTTATGGGACGATAGTAATCCTAAGAGATTTGTTGTCTTGCAGGGTGGTGCAGGTAGCGGTAAATCTCAGGCTATCTGTCAGCGTATCTGTTACTTATTCTTAACTCGCCCTAATACAGTTTTCTGGGTGGTCAGAGGCACTATGCCTGCTCTTAAGAAGACCATCTACTTAGGAGACCCCTCTATTATAATGATGCTCTCGGATTGGGGTATTCCGGCTCACAAATGGCTGAATAAATCTGATGCTCAGATATCTAATCCATATAACAATTCTAAAATATACTTCGTAGGATTGGATGACCCTGAGAAGATAAAGTCTGCTAACATTAACTATGTGTGGGCTGACGAATGTACAGAACTCGATGATAATAAGTTCGCACAATTGGATACTCGTTGCAGAAGACCTAACAGGTATGGAAAGAATCAGATGTTCCTAAGCTATAACCCTATTTCATATAATAATTGGGTCATTAAGACATTCGTAAGAAATCCAAGCGGTCCTTTCAAGGATGACGCTATAGTAGACTTCTCTACTTTCACCGAAAATCCTTTTGTCAAATGGGAGAACGTTCATTCGTGGTTGGATAGAGCTAAGAGGAATGAATCATATTGTAGAACATATATCTTCGGAGAACCTGGTGTTCCTCTCGGAAAGGTCTATCCTGAAATAAAGACACTGCCTTATGAGGAATGGCCTGTAGAGGTCAAAGAGATAAGAAAACGCTACTATGGTATTGATTGGGGATATATTGACCCTATGGTACTTGTAGAGTGCAGGGATTGGAATGATACCACTTATGCAAGATGTCTGTATTATCAGACTCATAAGTTCACTCAAGACCTGATAGACTTCATGGTGAATGACCCTGAGATTTCTTTTGATGCTTATATATGGTATGATCATGCAGAGGCCGACAGGGGTGCAGAACTACATAAGGCTGGATTTTATAATGCCAATAAGGCCAATAAGAACATGGCCGCAGGAATATCGCACTGTCAAGGTAGCGACATCTATATAGATAACAGCGGAAAACTCGGAAAGATATTTGAGGAAGAAATAGAAGGATATCTATTCAAACCTGACCCTGATGACCCTGATAACTTCTTAGATGAACCTGTAAGTGGTAAGGATCACACATGTGATTGCATACGTTATGCTAAATTCTCAGAATACTTGTTTGAATCTGAGTTCTATGTATCTAATATACAATTAGATGACTTCTCGAAAGAAGTGATGCAATACTCAAACAACTCAAAAAATACCTATCAAGGTCAAGCTTTTAAAAATAAGTAAAGAGGGGGATTTCCCCTCTGTTTTCATCCGAAGATGACAAGTCCCTGTATACCAGAGACATCTGTTCCGCCAGCGACCTCACTGCCACTAGTGTACAGTTTTGCCATACCGCCTGTGATTACAAGCTGATATCCTCCATTGACAAAACCGAAGGCTGCTTTTGTCGTTCCGATAGAGATTCCACCTGTATCGTACGTTCCTCCAAATCCTATCAATGCTACTCTTTTATTTCCAAATACAGTATCATCTATGTTAATTGTCATAGTACCCGGCTCGTCTGCAAAAGTAACTGCGATCGTATGATCTGCATCTACTGCCTTAAAGGTATATGTTGCGACACCTGTCGTAGCTGTTATTGCAGCCAGTTCTGATGCTGTGAGTGCCGTATCATCTATAGAAACAGCACTTACTATAAATCCAGAACCTGGTGTCATAACGACTGCCTGGTCAGTTCCGCCTGTAACTGTGGTTGCTGTCGAAGGCGAGATCGTTCCTGTCCCTGTTTTAGAGGGAGTGATTGTATAGTCTGTCATGGATATCCCTTTTCCCCTTATCGGGGTATAACTATACAATCAAGCCCTGTTATTTAATACTTTATTGCGATGTCCGGCTCTTTGGGCCATACGATATCGTTGGGATAGTTGTAGCGGTCTTTGATATGTCTAAGCTCATAACAGTACTTTGCAATGCTCTTAAGAGTGACCTGTGAAGCTCTTCCCATACCATAATCATATTCTCCCCATTGATTCTCTTGACAAATACGAATGACATCATCATACTTGTGGAGTCTGCGATAGACTTCTGCCTCGACTTGAGCACGTTTATAAAACATGCTTTCTTCTTCTCCATCATCCATGACGTACAGTCTTCCATCGATGACTGTGTTCTTGCCGGTAGATGTGTCAATAGTACTTGTAAATGCATCATCGTTATTGACCGCGATGACCTCATTGTTTCCTTCGACAATTGTCAGAGTGTCTTCTTCATTTGCTTTCTTCTTTTTAGCGCCCATCTTATTCACCTGTGTGTATTTCCCAATCTAATGCCAGAATATCGGTCTGTGATGCCAACCAAGGTACGAGGTCTTTGCGATTTAAGATATTGTCCCTTCCCATCCCAACCTTTACGTGTGACCGCATAATCGCTCTTCAACAAGTCAAGTGCTTCTCCGATATCCATCACAATCCCTCCACTTTATATGATTTGGAGATGTTCTTCTCTGTGAACTCTCCGACTTCGGGAACTTCTTTGACCACTGATGAAGGAACTGTAAGCAACCCGTCTTCTGCCAATCTCATATATAAATTATTGTCAGACATTTTGAGTTGCTCTACGTCTACTTTCTTGGTGCGTCTCTGTGTCATCTTGATGTATCTCCCATCTCCGAGTTCTACCTCTCCGCGATCATACATCATCTGTGCAAGGTCTGCTCTGATAGGCTCACAATTGTCGATAATACCTTTGGCATCAATGATTACCTCTGTGAGATATATCAGCTTAGTTGCATCATCCATTCCATCTATGACTTCCAATATTCCTTTAAAATCTGTCATTTCCATTTCTCCACTCTTACTGAATCGTCAGGGAATATGCTGTTCCTATTCTTTACGATAGTTTCGTCTGTCGTACCGATAGCAACAGGATAGAACACCTGTGCGGTCTTACCTTCCCTATATCTCAATACTCTGCCGGTACGCTGAATGTTATCGCGTTTCGACTGATTATATGACACCATTATTCCCAAATCGATTGTAGGGTCTGAGAACCCTGTTGCCACCATGTTGATACAGAGTAAAATATTTACAGTATGATCTTTGAACTTCTCGATCTCTTTTCTGCGAGAAATATGAATTGCGTATGAGAGTCCTGCATTTTCAAGCATCTCACTGAACGCCATTACTTGTTTGCTCTTAGAAAAGAACACGATAGCTCTTTTTCCCACATTGTTCTTCAATATTTCCAGTGCAATCTCCATCCTCTGAGGTAGTGCATCCAAGAACGCCTTTCTATAAACGGACATCCTCATATAATTTGGGTCGTTATAGAATGTAGCGTATGGATTGGATTCTCTAAGATAGTTTTCCATTGCTCTGGTCTTTGAAAGGTATTTGCTCTGCTGTTTATCTGTCAGAGGGAATAGGATAAGATGGACTTCGCTTGGTGCTATGTTCGCCTTGTCATATCCTATCTTCTGCAGAATCGGCCCTACGCGCCTGTAAGCCTCTCCAGGAGTCGCTGACAGCCCTAAGACGTGCTTGACATCCTTCTCGACTATCTGTCCCCACTTAGGGGCTTCTAGGTGGTGGCATTCGTCTATTACGAGAAGATTGGGGAGTTTATCGACCTCTCCCAATCTGCTAAGCCTGTCATACTCTCCGATAGCAGATAAGTACAGCATGACCTTTATATCGAACTGTTTTATGATTGGCTCTTCCGTCCATTGCGCTCTGAGGTCATTGTAATCTGTTACAACCCATATCACTGCATCAGGTTCAAGCATCTTGTACTTGCGGATACAGTCGCATGCTGCTGTTGTCTTACCTGCACCGGTAACTGCTTGAATGACCCCCCTGAAGTTATTATCTGCCCAAAGGTCGAAGGACTCTTTCTGCCAATCGTACAGTTCCATTTATCTCACTATCTTCCATCTGAGGATCAAGCCATTTTTATCAGCTTTGACTAGCCCCTTATCTCTAAGTTCTGTCATTCTTGAACATGTGTTGGGAATCTTGTCTCCCTTTCCCATCTTGATCGCGATCTCTCTTGTCGTGAGAGGCTGTGATGCATCATCCAGTACTTTTAATATTTCTGTGTATGTAGATGCAAGCTCATTATTAATCTTTGTGTGCGCTATATAGATTGTGTTATCTAATTGATTGTCGAATATCACAGGTTTTGTGACGTTTCCGAAATCTGGCGGAATAATGAAGAGAGATGCTACGGTCTTTCTGAATAACCTTTTATAGACCAGTCCGCCCGGTGCCACGTGAAAAGATATATTATTCTTTTGAGGAGATAGGTCTCTCATTTCGATATTTCTGAACTGATGTCCATATGTTGCTTCGGATACAATTCTTATGAAATCGTGTTCATCTACCTCGAAAATATCCTTAGAGGGGATTGCATATGCTTTCTCATTAGTACTTACAAGATATGTTTCGTCCTTCCAATATTGAATGTCAGTTGGTACGAGAAATCTATTGTCTGATATTACTAGATACATTTTACTGCCTCACTTTCTGTTTGAGAATATGTCTAACTCTCTGTCTTTGACCTGTGAAAGAATCTTCTCCATGGTAGTTACTCCTCTTTCAATAAGAAGAGAGCGTTCCTCCTCGCTGGCGTATATGGGTACGATTATCTCGATACGTCCCTTGGATTCGCTGCCTAATGTATATTTCTCGACAGGTACTCCGCGCATACTCTTAGCACGATCTTCACTATAAAGGTCTGCCATAGATGAAGAGACATCTATATTCTCTATTTTATTTGTATCGCCTGAGATGAATGCGTTGCAACGATTGCACACCAATCCATCTAGGTCTTTTGACTTGGCGAAGATCCCTCCGCATGTACACTTTAATACACCCATGTAATTACCTCTTGATTAATTCATGTATCTCCAATGGGAAATAATCATACTCTGCACCGCTGTAACAATACTCTGTTCTAAATTCACAGAATCTACATAATGCATTAATGTTCCTGTCGAACTCATGCATCTCTAGACGGTCTATGTATTGGTCGCAGAGAGATGGAATATAATTAGGGTGCTGTTTATTTACTGTGAACTCGGAACCATCCAGAAGGGATTTGAATATCACTTTGCGCTTGGGTTCTGCCACGTAGTAGTATACAGCGGCCTGACGCTTGTAATCGTCCTTTGTAGTGACCTTCTTGCCGGTCTTCCAATCATATATCACTTCATCATTGATAGCATCTATGAACCCATTAAGCATGACCTTTCTGCCTTTAGGTGTTTTTAACTCGACATTGAATGGTTTCTCACAGTCGAAGGAATACCCGTTAAACCATTTTGTTCCATTGGAAATGCAGGTCTTGACACGATCATACATCTCTTCGGGAACGACATATAATGGACGGTTTTCTTCGGGCTGATACATTCCATTGACGTAGTAATCGAAGTCGTGTGCACCTTCTGTGAACATATCTTCCATATACTTGTGCACTGCAGAGCCTGCACTAGTATATTTATTATCGAAGTGTTTAGGCTGAACGTGACACAGATTCAAATACAATTTGAAAGGGCAGTTGATGCCCATTGAAAGTTTGTTGGCAGATATGTAATATATCTCTTTCTTGAATGGGTTCATATTATCACTGTGTGGTGATCTTCTTCACGAACTCATTAAGCTGTGCATCTGTCAGATTCGACTTCATGCCTGCACCGACACTATCAAGATACTTCACAAGCTCCTTTGCAATACTTACATTCTTAGACTTCATATCATCAATGATGTTTAGACACTGCTCTCTGGGCAGCATTGCGTTCTCGTCTTTGAGAATGTCTGTAGCTGATTTGATACCCATAGATGATTCTATCTTCTTGTATGTGGTCATTGCTGTATCGCTGTCAGGAAGCTCGTCCACCCCAGTGTAAGGACAGCCGGAAATCAAACGCATGCACCTTACCACTGCTCTCGTAGATGCCATCTCGACTTTGTACTTACGAAGGTTCTCTCTTGTGTTTGCATCGGATGATGTGCCTCTTGTGATTACGGGCAACTCAAGCATTTTGAGAAGTTCGGGCGGATATGTTGCAGGATCGATATCTTTGGATTTAAGATAAGACATCGAAGGTACAAGATATCCTTCACATTCATAGATTATCTCCTTGTTGTAATCTATTGTGACATCTCTCAAACGACATTTGAAAACACCGATCTGATCTACAAGGAACTGCAGACCTGCATATTTGATGAACTTTTGGTTGCCTTGGGTAACGAGCATCTCATTCGGAAGTTCATCTATTACAGACTTTATTTTTGTCATAAATAGGTAAATGGTTTATAGGTATAAATAGGTTGCGGTCAGACCAGCGGAACGAGCATCTGTCTTATCGAAATATACTTGCCTGGGTCTTTATCAATGCTGCAATTCATGCTAGTAATTCCATACTTTGCATAATCAAGCATCTGTTTTTCATCTCCGAAGAACTTTTTAATGAAAGACTCAGCATCCTCTAATTTGTCGAATCTGGTCTGCACTATTAGCTCATTAAGATTTGTCTCTTTCGCATGGCCTTCAATGGTCACGATGTATGTATCGGTCATCTCAATCTGATGAAACCCATGGAGCTATGTAATATTTAATTGTTACGCTATCAGAGATGTTTATTTCAGCCTTAAGGGGGTAGTCGATACCTAAATACAACTTCGAGCTTCCATTGATAGATGCAGTCAGAACAGATGCCAATATTTCTGCATATTCTCTGGAGAAAGTGGATATTACTTTGTCTGTATCTACGTCATTAAAGGAGGTTGCTAATACTTGAGAACATTGTTTCCTTTCATTTTCTGCCATAGTAAGTTCCAGACCATCGGGATTTGCATTGAATCTGACCGATTGAACATCTTTGAAGAGTGCTTTATTAGACATGAACTGTGTCAGGTCTTTTGTGGCTATTTCTACAGCGTAGGGTGGTTCTATCGGAGGTTCTTTTTTGAAAATGACGTTATCAAATCCGTCTGTATTGATCGTGTCGGTTGTCCATTTGAACTTACCGCTTATAAACGTTACCAAACCTTCTTTCGGACCATCAGTAGGTATGACAATGAGAACATCTTCCGAACAGGACTTCACTGCTTTTTGTACAG
>JBAYAO010000033.1:0-13744 GCA_041669745.1 Candidatus Methanomethylophilaceae archaeon
AAACCGAGCAGCTCCTTGGACTCCTCCGATTCGGTCTTTGCATCTTCCTTCTCTTTCTCGGATTCCAGTCCGAGGTCGTCAGTGGTCACGTTGCAGAATTTTTTCCCGTCATATGCCTGGATAACGTTCATGACGAACTCATCCACGTCTTCGGTCAGGCAGAGTATGTCATATCCCTTCTCCCTGACAGGTTCTGCCTGAGGAAGGTTCTTCGCGTGTTCGAATGTGTCCGCGGACACGAAGTATATGCGGTCCTGACCTTCCGGCATGGATTTTATGTAGTCGTCGAACGACACCATCTTTCCGGTTTCTGCGGAACGGAACATAAGGAGGCCCTGCAGGAGTTCCTTGCGCGTGCCGTATTCGTCTACGATCCCATACTTTATCTGACGTCCGAAGCTTGTGTAGAATTCCTCATAGGAGTCACGTTCCTCCTTCATGATGCGCTCCAGTTCCGCCTTCACCTTCTTGGTCAGGTTCGCTTCGGCGGATTTGAGTTGGCGGTCATGCTGCAACACCTCTCTGGATATGTTGAGCGAGAAATCGGGTGAATCGACGACACCGCGTATGAATCTGAAACAGGGCGGCAGCAGATCCGCGCATTTCTCCATGATCATAACACCGTTGGAATACAGTTGCAGACCCGGTTGGAAGTCGCGGGTGTAGAAGTCATAGGGCGCTCTTTTGGGGATGAATAGCATGGCCCTGTAACTGATCGCGCCTTCCGCGTTTATCCTGATCACCGATATGGGGTCCTCGAAGTCGCGGAATTTGTTTTTGTAGAACTCCTTACACTCCTCATCGGACGCTTCGGACTTACTCTTCTGCCATACGGGTACCATGCTGTTGACAACGGTATCCTGGACATGTGTGACGTACTCCTTCTTCGGTTTGCCGTCCTTGTCGGTCTCTCCGGTCTCCTTGTACTCCCCCGACTCTATGTCCATGTGGATCGGCCAACGGATATAGTCCGAATATTTTTTCACAAGGTCCTCCACGGTGAACGTCTCCAGGTACTGGCTGTAATCGTCGCCGTCCTTGTCTTCTCTGATGTGCATTATGACATCGGTTCCTGGGTCGGCCTTCTCGCATTCTTTGATGCTGTATCCTTCCAAACCATCGCTTTCCCATTTGTATGCCTGGTCGGTCCCGAATGCCCTGGAAACCACAGTTACCTTATCCGAGACCATGAAGGTGGAGTAGAAGCCCACGCCGAACTGTCCGATTATGCTATTGTCGTCGTCCCCGGTCTCCGTCTTGAAATCCAGGGAACCGCTGTGCGCTATGACACCCAGGTTCCTGTCCAAGTCATCCTTGCTCATCCCGATGCCGTTATCGGAGACTGTTATGGTGCGCGCATCCTTGTCGATGGCGATCCGGATCTTAAGATCGTCCTTGTTTATGTCCAATGACTGATCGGTCATTGCCCTGTAATTCAGTTTGTCGATCGCATCCGATGCGTTCGATATCACCTCACGGAGGAATATCTCCTTGTGGGTGTATATCGAATTGGCCATGAGGTCAAGGAGGCGTTTTGACTCAGTTTTGAACTGTTTCTTTGACATTTTTTCACTCCAAAGGTTTCTGTAGATTTTTTCGTTGGATTGTTTGTCCTTCTATAAAATATTTGTTCTAATACCGTACAACTTGTCTGCAGTACACCGATACTGTGGCAAGCCAATTCGGATACCGGCCCTGAAATCCGTTCCGTTTACTGCCTGTTTTAAATTTAGCCGGAATGGCAGCTGCGGCTCCAGAAGAATGCCATTCAACACGATCCGATGTTGATGAAGTCGTCGTAAAAACACCCGGAAAGCATTCATTTGACCACTCGGGTCGTAGAAAGACAAACATTTTATGTAACCTACTTAATCTATTAATCCCGTTGGTTCAAAATGAAATTCATATTTATCACCGGCGGGGTTATATCTGGGCTCGGGAAAGGCGTGACGGCCTCGTCGATCGGGCGACTTCTGATCTCAAGGGGCCTATCTGTATCGGCGGTCAAGATCGATCCGTATCTCAACGTCGATGCTGGAACGATGAATCCCTTCGAACACGGAGAGGTCTACGTTCTGGATGACGGAGGCGAGGTCGATCTGGACCTCGGCAATTATGAGCGATTCATGGATCTCTCTCTGACGAGGGACCATAACATAACCACAGGGAAGGTCTACAGGTCCGTTATAGACAAGGAGAGGAGGGGAGAGTACCTCGGAAAGACCGTGCAGATCGTTCCGCACATAACGAACGAGATACGTTCGATGATAGTTCATACGGCTAAGAACACAGGTGCGGATGTCACCATAGTGGAGGTCGGCGGTACCGTTGGTGACATGGAATCCATGCCGTTCCTCGAATCGGCAAGACAACTGCAGATGCAGGTGGGAAAGGACAACTGCATATTCATTCATGTTACCTATGTTCCGAAGCTCTCAACCGTGGGGGAACAGAAGACCAAGCCCACGCAGCATTCGGTGAAGGAGCTCATGAGTCTGGGGATAATCCCAGACATAATCGTCGGGAGGTCCTCGGAGAAGATGACCGACGGTATACGCAAGAAAATATCGATGTTCTGCAATGTTCCCGTGAACGCGATAATATCAGCGCAGGACGCACGTTCGATATACGAGGTGCCGATAACGTTGGAGGAACAGGGGATAACGGAGTACATCATCGAACTTCTCAAGCTGAGGGCCTCCATTTCGGAAAGGAGGATGGAGGATTGGGAGGACTATCTGGACAGCGTACTGCGTCCGAACGACGAGGTATGTGTAGCCATAGTCGGTAAATACACGGCACTGGCAGATTCATACCTCAGTCAATTGGAATCTCTGACGCATGCAGGTGCCAAGATGAATACCAAGGTCAGGGTGAAGTTCGTCGATTCCGACGATCTTCTGAAGGATACGTCTCCGTTGAACGGCGTTCATGGTATACTCATCCCCGGAGGATTCGGCGTCAGGGGTGTGGAAGGTAAGATAGTAGCATCCAGGTTCTCAAGGGAACACAAGATCCCGTTCCTGGGGGTGTGTCTCGGCTTCCAGGTCGCCACCATCGGTATCGCGAGGGATATGCTCGGTCTTGAGAATGCCGACAGTACCGAGTTCAATCCGAAGACGGACGATCCCGTCATTTTCCTCATGGACGAGCAGAAGACCGTCAAGGACAAGGGCGCCACCATGCGTCTCGGTGCGCAGGATGTCTACATCCAGAAAGGTTCGAAGGCATACGGGCTGTACAATTCCGAAAAGGTATCGGAGAGACACAGACACAGGTACGAGATAAATCCGCAGTACATCGACAGGTTGGAGACCGCGGGCTGGAGATTCACCGGACGCTCGGACAGTGGGAAGAGGATGGAGATCGGTGAATTGGAGGGGCATCCTTTCTTCGTTGCATCGCAATTCCATCCTGAGTTCAAATCCAGACCTCTGTCGCCGTCGCCTTTGCACAGGGGATTGGTCGCTGCCGCCCTGGAATACAAGAATTCGCTGTCTTGATCCGATCGGATTTTAGATAGACATCTGTCTAGCGAAACGCACGTACGGAGAGCGGATGCGTTGGAGCATGGAAATATATATTAGCGATAAAGAAATCTCAGGCACGTGCAGATGTACATTTGAGCAAAGGTCAGATTTATGACAAACGGTTTGAGACAGAGAGTGTCCGTTCGAGGTCCGGGTTTTCCGAGCGGCGGTCGTATGTGTTGAAGGAAGGGATTGAAGATTAGAACGGCAGAGGGGTTGTACGATCCGGTCAATGAGCACGACGCATGTGGTGTCGGTATGGTGGCCGATATCAGCGGGAGGAAGGACCATCAGATAATAGAGAACGGTCTCAGGATACTGGAGAACATGGCGCACAGGGGAGCGGAGAACGCCGACGGTATGACCGGGGATGGTTCGGGCATACTGGTACAGATTCCGCACGACTTCATCGTGTCCCAGGGGATATCCGTACCGGAAGCCGGAAGGTACGGTACGGGAATAATATTCCTGCCGAGGGATATCGCGCTGCAGAGAGTATGCATGGAGACGTTCAGGTCGAAATGCGAGAAATTCGGTCTTGGCATAATAGCAGAGAGAGAGGTCCCTGTCGATCACGATTCTGCCGGTCCGCTTGCAAGAGAGGTCGAGCCGTATATGGTCCAGGTGTTCGTCGCCGGATCTTTCGATCAGGATGTTCTGGAGCAAAGGCTGTTCCGTCTCAGGAAGGAGGTGGGCAACGAACTCGCGAAGCTGACCGATGAATTCTACATATGCAGTCTTTCATCGAAGTGTATGGTCTACAAGGGCATGCTGACTCCGAAACAGTTAAGAGGGTACTATCCGGACCTCACGCATCCGCAGTTCAGATCGGCATTGGCATTGGTGCACTCAAGATTCAGCACCAACACGTTCCCGATGTGGAAACTCGCCCAGCCCTTCAGGATGCTCTGTCACAACGGGGAGATAAACACGATCCGTGCGAACAGGGATTGGATGGCCGCCAGGGAGAGCGTTATGCAGTCCGACAAGCTCCCGGATATGAAGGACCTGTATCCGATAATACAGGACGGTATGAGCGACAGTGCGTCATTGGACAATGTCTTCGAGTTTCTGGTAAGGTCCGGAAAGACCATACCGAACGTGCTAACGATGATGATACCGGAGTCATGGAACGACAAGAATCCGATTCCGGATGAACTAAAAGCGTATTACGAGTATCACAGCATACTAATGGAGCCGTGGGACGGACCGGCGGCCGTGCTGTTCACCGACGGAAGATATGCCGGCGGGATGCTGGACCGCAACGGATTGCGTCCCGTGAGGTACACCGTTACGAAGGACGGGATGATCGTTATGGCATCCGAGGCGGGTGTCATACAGATGGATGACGATAGGATAGAGAGCACGGGAAGGCTAAGGCCCGGTAAGATGCTCATGATAGACCTGCAGGAGAAGAGGATACTCCATGACAGCGATATCAAGGATGAACTTGCGAAAGAGTACCCGTACAGAAGGTGGTTGGATAGGAATCGTGTCGAGATGGAGACCGTATCGTCCGGGAGGAAGGTCGAAAGGAAGGTAGCCGGATACGAGCATTTCCTCAGGATGTTCGGTTATACCAAGGAGGATTCGGGCGTGGTGATAGGTCCGATGGCGACAAACGGAAGCGAGCCGTCCGGATCCATGGGCAACGATACACCGTTGGCGGTACTCTCGGAAAAGCCTCAGAGGCTCTTCAATTATTTCAGGCAGATGTTCGCGCAGGTCACGAATCCTCCGATAGATCCGATAAGGGAAGAACTGGTTATGTCCCTGACAGGATATGTCGGGTCGATACACTGGAATATTCTGGATCCTATGCCGGAGCTTTGCAAGGTCGTGAAACTGAAGCATCCGATCATAACCGACAGGGAATTGGATCTGATCAGGAATCTGCAGTACAAGGGATTCAGGACTGCGACCGTCGAGATAACGTTCACTCGTGAGGAAGGACTCGAAATCGCATTGGACAGGATATGCAGCATGACAGAGGATGCGGTGGATGAGGGTGCGGCGTACGTCATACTTTCCGACAGGACCGCAGACGAATGTAACATTCCGATACCTTCGCTGTTGGCGGTCTCGGCCGTGCATCAATACCTCTCCGACAGGAAGAAAAGGGTCCAGACCGCACTTGTAGTGGAATCGGGAGAGCCCAGGGAAGTAATGCATTTCGGTCTCTTGTTCGGATACGGCGCAAATGCGGTGAATCCGTACATGGCCTTTTCCCTGATAGAATCGATGGTCTCGGATGGCAGATTGAAGATCGATGTGGATACCGCCGAACGGAATTACATCAGGGCATCCGAGAAGGGCCTGCTGAAGATAATCTCAAAGATGGGCATATCGACCCTGAGGAGCTATCGCGGCGCGAAACTGTATGAGGCGCTGGGGATAGGCAGCGACGTAATCGACAGATATTTCCGCGGAACGGCATCCAATATAGGCGGCATATCACTGCAAGATATAGAAGAGGATGCCGTCGGCTCGCATACGTGTTCATTCGAGGAGGACGGCGTTCCGGCCGAAACCGATATAGGTCAGTACATCTACAAGAAGGACGGAGAAGCGCATTCCTGGTGTCCCGCCACCATAAGGGCATTGCACAGGGCCGTTAGGGAGAACGATCCCCTCTCGTATCAGGAATTCGCGGATACTTCGGACGGCAAGCTATTTTTCGTAAGGGACCTCATGGATCTGAAAGGATCGTCCATACGACTGGACGAGGTCGAATCCGTCGATTCGATAATGAGACGGTTCGTCACCGGTGCGATGTCGTTCGGTTCCATAAGCAGAGAGGCCCACGAGACATTGGCCGAGGCCATGAATGCCATCGGCGGGAAGAGCAATACCGGAGAAGGGGGAGAGGATCCCGCACGCTTCAGACCGTATGCAGACGGAAGGAATACAAGGAATGCCATCAAACAGATAGCTTCCGGAAGATTCGGAGTGACCACGGAGTATCTGGTGAACGCGGACGAGATCCAGATAAAGATAGCACAGGGTGCGAAACCCGGCGAAGGCGGACAATTGTTGGGATTCAAAGTGGATGAGGTCATCGCCGCAACCAGGCGTACTATGCCCGGCATCACTCTGATATCGCCACCGCCTCATCACGACATATACTCCATTGAGGATCTGAAGCAGCTCATATTCGACATGAGGTGTGTCAATCCTTCCGCAAGGATAAGTGTCAAGCTCGTTTCGGAGAACGGTGTGGGCACGATAGCGGCCGGTGTCGTCAAGGCCGGTGCGGACATAGTGCTGATAAGCGGTTCGGACGGAGGGACGGGCGCAAGTCCGCTGTCCTCCATAAGATATGCCGGTCTCCCATGGGAATTGGGTCTTGCGGAATCACAACAGACCCTGATACTGAACGGATTGCGGAAGAGGGTGCGTCTCCAGGTCGATGGTCAGATCAGAACCGGCAGGGATGTGGTGATCGCCGCTCTGTTGGGCGCCGAGGAATACGGATTCTCCACCGCGCCGCTGATCGTCATGGGATGCGTGATGGACCGCAAGTGTCATACAAATCAGTGTCCGGTAGGGATAGCTACACAGAACGCGGATCTGCGTGCGAAATTCAAAGGTACTAAGGAACAGCTGATACGGTATTTCAGATTCGTCGCGGAGGACGTGAGAAGACACTTGGCGTCATTGGGTCTACGTTCGTTGGAAGATGCCATAGGGCGTTCCGATCTGATAACCAAAAAGGTCACGGGGATCGAGAAGGCCGATTCGGTGGACATCTCCAAAGTTATCCTGAGGGTTTGCGGATCGAAAGAATCCGTTCACGGATATCATGAAGGTCAGCAGATCCTCGACAGCAGGATCATAGAAGATGTCCTGTCGTCATCTGACGGCGAGATCGATCTGTCATACGGCATATCGAATGTCGACCGTTCGGTCGGAGCGGCGCTATCCGGAGAGCTGGTGAGGAAAAATCTGCACAGGGACATCACTATAAGATTCACCGGTATCGCGGGTCAGAGCTTTGGAGCGTTCCTGGTAGAAGGATTGACTTTCACTTTGGTCGGCGGAGCCAACGATTATGTGGCCAAAGGTCTCAACGGAGGAAAGGTAGCGATACTTCCGTCGAACGGGGACGTCACAGAGAATGTCATCGCGGGAAATACCATAGCATACGGCGCGACGTCCGGAGAGCTGTACATCAGGGGTACGGTCGGAGAGAGGTTCTGTGTGCGCAACAGCGGGGCGGTCGCCGTTGTGGAGGGTACAGGGGACCATTGCTGCGAATACATGACGGGCGGAAGGGCAGTGATCCTCGGTAGCGTGGGCAGGAACTTCGCCGCGGGTATGTCTGGAGGCATAGCGTATGTGCTCAACGAGGACGGTATGTTCGACAGACATTGCAATATGGACATGGTGGAACTGTCGTTGCTGGATGAGGACGACGAGGGAGAACTTCGTTCTATGATCGAATCGCACCTCAGGTACACGGGCAGTCCGAAGGCCAGGGCGATTCTAGAAGAATGGGAATCATGTCGGTCCGGATTCCTAAAGGTCTTACCGATAGGCTACAAGGGGCTGCTGATGAAGAACAGGATCTGCAATTGATCCCTCTGACGTATCCTATCTATTCATTCATCCGACCGACTAGGTCCGTTATACATCGTATAAATAGGTCCGCAGTCGATATCATGGCAGAGGCGCGGAATTGGATGAGATCCATGTGATGTTCTGGGTTCTGCAGTACATAGGCGTCGTTGCCTTTGCGGTATCAGGGTCTGTTCTAGCGATTCAGAAAAGGATGGATGTTTTCGGTGTTCTCGTCCTTGCTGTCGTCACTGCAGTTGGCGGCGGCGTTCTGAGAGATGTAATCCTCGGTATCATCCCGCCGTCGATGTTCGCAAGTTACTGGTCGGTCACATTGGCACTCGTCACGGGAACGGTCTGTTTTTTGACGGCATACCTATGGAGATACGATGAGGAGCTCGAGAGGCATCTGAGCATCTCCGACAACCTGATCAATATAACCGATGCATTGGGTCTTGCGGCATTTGTGATCGTAGGTTCGGATGTGGCCATAGCTGCGGGGTACGGTGACAATATGTTCCTGGTGGTCTTCGTGGCAGTTGTCACAGGTGTTGGCGGCGGACTCATGAGGGACATGCTGGCAGGGGAGGTCCCGTCGGTACTGACCAAGAGGATATACGCACTCGCCGCGATAATCGGGGCATCGGTCTATTATCTGCTCTACATCTACAATCCCGTGTCTGGAGTGATGATCATCGTTACCGTTGCCGTCATCCTTGCAATCCGCGTATCTGCAGAACATTACAACCTGCAGCTGCCCGTTGTCGGCGACAGAAAATAACGGAAAGAGAATCGATGACGATTCAAAGGTGGAACGGTCTTCAAAGAGTTCGCGGAACAAAAAAGGTCAAAGACCTTTCACCTGACATCCTTAACAAGGATCAGATGCCATCCGAACTCGGTTTTCACGGGGCCGACGACCGAGCCTTTCGCTGCGGAGAACGCCGCTGTTTCGAACGGTGCGACCATATCGCCGCGGCCGAACCATCCGAGGTCACCCCCTTTCTTACCGGAGGGACATGTGGAATATCTTCTGGCTAGGTCCTCGAATTTCTCTCCGCCGTCGATTTTTGTAAGAAGGTCCTTCGCTTCTTTCTCGGTTTTCACGAGAATATGTGCTGCGCATACTTTTTTTGGCATATCTGAAGGGTAATAGATTAGCTATAAATATAGTTGCCAAAAAGACAGCTAATACTTTTATGAAAATGCACCAAGAATATTAAAGCCGGATTGCAAGAAACGATTCTTTTTTCTCAAAATATTCATTCGTTATATTTGTTGGGATGCAAGATATTAATATTGCATAAACCTAAATTTCCATGCGAGGGGGTTCTGATGATAAGAAAATTGAAATTGGGTGACGATCTTCTATCTGTTGCCGATATGATGTATGATGCACATTTCAGCTATCACTATCTTCTGGGTGAGAAGGAAAGGGCGATACCGGTCCTTGCAAGGTTGATTACGTTGGAACATACTTTTTGTTCATATCGGAACATATGGGTGCATTGCAATGAGGACGACAGTATTGACGGAGTCTTCGTGGGCTATCTCCCCTGCGATATCGATGTTAAGGCACGTAAGGCGGAGAGCAGAACGGTCCTGTCCTTTATGGAATTTTACGGATATGAAAAACGTATGAATAGATATTCCAAGCTCATAATGCACGAACCGGGCGGGTCATACATAAAACTACTGTACATTCTGAAGGAGTCCAGAGGGAAAGGCATAGCATCCGATTTCATGAAAGTCTTCTGTGATTTTTCCAAAGAGAACGGATGTGAGGCGGTATACATAGACGTCAGTGTCAAAAACGACATCTTGCTGAAACTCGTCCGGGACAGAGGATTCAAAGAACAATCGCTCACAGAGGTAAATTTCCAGAATATCATGCTGTATCGTATGATGAAAAGAATCGACATCTCCGATGATGAAAGCAAATCGAAAAACCAGAGATCATTGGACGATTCCAGATTCTGCAAGAAATGAGATGGATCGGACAATCGTGAGATCATCAGAGAAGGGCAGAAGCCTCATCACGGACCGGGTCGCGTTCGATCCCTGAACCCTCGGATTTCCATCATCTATGTCACTGGAATAACAGTACGGCATAGGTCAAATTCCAGGTTTCGCCGCAGATATGATAATATGACCCTAGGGCCCGAGTACTGGTAAAACGTTCGGGGTATGATCCCGACGGATCACTAGATTCCTCAATGCGTTCTGCTATATTTCTGACTGGATCATTCTAAACGTTCTGCAGTCAAGAACAGCATAACTGAAGGATACTTTCTGAGTCACAGTCACATGTATTTCGTAACCGCATAGGATATCGGAACTCGTGATGTGTGTACGTCGGTTGCACTATATCGTTCATCATTTCAGAGCAGCCAAACTTTCTATAAGAGAAGAAGGGTTTAATAAACCATGGCCGTGAATCAGAAAGAACATTGGAATTCTGTATTTTCGGGCGATCCTTCATATTTCGGGGATTCGCCGAGTTTGTTCTGTACACGTTGCATCGATATGATGAGAACGTCGAAATGTGCCTCGGTACTGGAATTAGGGCCAGGACAGGGAAGGGATACGAGATACCTTATCGATTCCGGAATGAAAGTGATCGTCATCGACTACAGTGAAACGGCCTGCAATCAACTGCAGAACAGGTTCGGTAGCGGGGTGGTGACGATGCAGGCCGATCTCCGTAAGGGCATAGATCTGCCGAGGGCCTCTGTGGATGCGTGCTTCTCGCATATGCTGCTGACAATGGATTTCACCGATGAGCAGCTCTTAAGATTGATGGGCGATCTGAAGAAGGTGGTCGTACCTGATGGTCTTATAATGTTCTCCGTAAGGAATCAAAGAGATCCAGGATTCGAAAAAGGGGAGAATATCCATGGCAGTGTCTGGGAAAACGGGAAGGGTTTTGCCGTGCGTTACTACTCCGAGAGCGATGTACGCAGGTTATCAGAGGGTTTCACGATAGAAAGCATCACAGAGTGCAGCGAAGACTGCAAGATCCTATATTACGTGGTTCTCAGGAATTGATATCATTCAGCCTTGTGCCTCAGGACCTCCTCCATCTCATCACCGGAGGCCTTGCGGTATTCGCCCGGTCTCAGGTCACCGAGAACGATGTTCATGACCCTTATGCGTTTCAGGGAGGTGACCCTGTAACCGAGGTATTCGCACATCCTCCTGATCTGCCGGTTCATACCCTGTGTGATCACTATATCGAATCTGTTCCGGGCAATCTTCCCGATCCTGCAGGGTTTGGTCGTCGTACCGAGAATGGGTACGCCGGATGACATATTTCTCAGGAATATCTCGGTCACGGGTCTGTCAACGGTAACGATGTACTCTTTCTCGTGACCATAGCGCGACCGCATTATCCCATTGACCAGATCTCCACGGTTTGTAAGGAGGAGCAGGCCTTCAGAATACTTGTCCAATCTGCCGATGGGATAGATCCTCTTGGGATAGTCGATGAACCTGACGACATTGTTCTCTTCGCAATCATCCGTCGTGCACACGATGCCTGCCGGTTTGTTGAAGATAAGCAATACGGATTCCTCTTCCCTTTCCAATGGTATACCATCGACGTTCACGTCCTGTCCGGGACGTATCTTATCGCCGAGATCCGCCTTAAGGCCGTCCACAATTACCCTGCCCTCATCTATAAGTCTGTCAGCCTCACGTCTGGAACAGAAACCGCTGTCTGCGATGAATTTGTTCAATCGGACCGTGTCGTTCTCATTCATCCACGGTCCGATATAGGATTCAACGTTTATCTATGTCGATTGTTTTTTCCTATGCATGAATGCCGGCCCCTTCCAGTTCCACTCGCCCATGAGGTGCATCAATGCGGGTACGACATATGTGCGTATGATAAGGGCATCGACAAGTATGGCAAAACCCAAGGCAAATCCGAATTCCTGAAGCATAGGCGATGTGGACATGGTCATGGTCATGAATGCACCTCCCATGATCAGACCGCATAGGGTGATAACGGCACCTGACTTTTGGACCGCATCGGTTATGGCGTCATCATTCGACATGCCTTTCGAATGCACATTCTCTTTTATACGAGTGGTCAGCAGGATGTCGTAATCCATGCCGAGCCCCAGGCATATGACGAACAATACGATCGGAACGATCCATACAACAGGTATCCCCAGGATGTGCTCGAAGAGTACGAACGTCAATCCCAATGTCCACAGTATGCTCATGACGATGGTGGCAACCGCACGTACTGGTGTAAGATAAGATCTCATGACTATGAACAGCAAGACCATCAACAGAAGGACAACGACGATCATGATCGTATTGAAATCATCGGAAACGATCTCTGAGATCTCGTAATTGCTGACTGCTGCGCCTGCCATGTATGCTTCATCGACGTAATAGTGGGTTTCGAAGAACCTGTCCTTTTCCGTGAACATCTGCTGCACGGTCTTCATCGAGAGATCGGACATGGGTTCCTCCTTCGTGAGTATGATGAATTTCACATACTGATACACTCCGGTCTCGTCAATGGCGGATACAGTGCCCAGTTCGTATGTCAGCAGGTAATCGATGGCATTCTTCGTTTCGTCATCAAACGATTTCCATACGTCACACAGTATCGCATAGCTGTCACTAGGTAGCAGATCTCTGATCGCAGACGGAAGGATACCGTAAACCGACTCGAAGAACTCCGTATGTTTTCCGTCAAATAGTATGTCACCGGTTATGGGCCCTATCACCATCGCAATATTGTATTCTCCGTCAGTCACTGTATTGGTGAGATTCCTGTTCAGGTCGTTGAAATCGATGTAGGTCTGATCGGCATTGGGCAGAGACCTGTAAAGCCAGTTGTCCGCATTCTCATAAGTGGTGGAGATATCGGAGGGTATGTAATGTGTTGATGTGCCGTCGGGCGCGTACATGCAGACGGAGATGCTCTCGACATCTCCGAATCTTGCATCCTCGTGGGTCTGCCATGCGTTGTACGAACCTATGATCGACCTCTCGCCGGCAGCAGTGATCTTGACCGTTGTGTCATGATAGTTCTCATTGAAGACGATGTCGGATACTGGAAGTGACAGCACGGCGTAGTAGTATTCCTTCTCCAGGTCGGGGTTCGTGTAAACGGCATTCAGGAACACGGGAACGGTCGTTGATTCGGCAGTGAAATTGTCCATGTATATGGTGCCCCACATCGTGAGACCGTCCGTATCCGTAAACGATACGACCATGTTATCGGGGTCGGTGATCGCCACAGAGATGTCCTTGATTGCCGTACTCGTCTTGCTTTCGGCCGCGACATAGCAGCCCAATGTTATCGAGTAGAAAGGACCGAATTTCGCACTCTCGACGGTCTGCCAATCATTGTATATGGTCATGATCGCAGTCTGTGCTTCTATAGACACGGTCACTGTCGGAGTGCCGTCCTCGGCATACACCACAGAGACATAGGAGGTACGTATCGTACCTTCGGTGCTGTACCACATTCCATCTGTCGTCTTTGAATATATCTGGACGTTGAGATCGGTTCCTGATTCCACTGCGGAGTCGTAATCGCTCAGGTAAACGTAACCGTACAGCAGCGTTCCGTCGATGTCTTTCATGGTCGTCATGAAATATGACGGAACCGTCTCGTCCGGATTCGTGTTGAC
>JBAYAO010000034.1:0-13643 GCA_041669745.1 Candidatus Methanomethylophilaceae archaeon
AAGCCGATGATGGACGAGATATACGATGCTATCTCGATGGCTGTTATCCATGACGATCCGCAGATAGCGCGCATAGGATACGACCAGGAGCCGTTGGCCAAGATGCGCGGAGATCTGCCGACGATGATAACCGCTGCGCAGGGAGCATCTTTCCTTACAGTGAACGAGAAGAGGGCCATGCTGTCATATGGAAGTGTGGAAGGCGGTGACGTAGTGTTACAGCCTATGGGTCAGGTTCCAGTTGCCGAACTGTCGGTGGAACTGCCGGACGTATCCGATAATTCCGGTGGGGAAGATGCTGATATATAATGCTCTTCTGGATACTAAAGGCACGGCAGAACGTACGGCAAGGATCGTATTGGAACGGATACAGAGCACCAATGCGAGAGCCATCAATTACCACTATAAGCGTATGTTCGTCTCCCTTCGCAACGATATTCTTAACTTGGATGATATACCTGATATGATAGACCTGACTGCTATTGTAATGGATTACAATAATTTGCAACGCAACATATTGACGGATGCATACAGCAGGATGGCCGACTCGGTTCTTCCGATGGTATCGGATACAGATCTTCTGAAATCGTCCGGACGCAGCATCTGCAGGAAAGCAGACGATACCGCGGATACGGAACTGTACAAACTGCGCATAATGGATTATATCAATACCCAGGTGGGGATACACATCACACGTATCGACAACACCACGTTGAAGAATATCCAGCTCATAATGGCGAGGACATCTACCACACAGGAGTTCCAGGATGCCATAAAGGTCTATTTCAGGAACGATGCGCCGAACCGTGCATACACCATAGCCAGAACAGAGAGCCATAATGCCGCCATGACATCAGCTGATACATCGGTCAGGGTGACACAGTCCAACAGGCAGAAGTCTAAAACGTGGACGGTGACGCATGCCAATACCCGTTCCACACATATGGCAATGGATGGTGTATCAGTGGATATGGATGAGCTGTTCAGAGTACCAAGGAAGGACGGAGGTACGGATCTGATGATGTATCCGGGCGATTCATCGCACGGTGCAGGAGCGGGCAATATCGTAAATTGCCATTGTTATCTGAAATACCGCTACATAGACTGATTCATCATTCTTTTTAAATACTGTTTCATCCATGTCAATGCATGGAACGCAGATATTTCCAAATAAAGGCACTCGGAGACAAGACCGAGGATCAGGGGCATTTCAAAGGAGTGCTCTCTACCTACGGTAACATCGACGAGGTAGGAGATATCTGCGAGCCGGGGTGTTTCGACTTATCCATATCCAAACGCGGGACAAAGAGGACATTGCTATGGCAGCACAATTGGGATGCACCTATCGGGCAGTTCGATATTGTGAAGTCAGACGATGATCTGTCGATCGAAGGCAGTTTTAACATGGATGTGGATAAGGGCCGCGAAGGTTATTCTCTCCTAAAAAGAGGGGATATCAATGGACTGTCGATCGGGTATACGATAACGGATTATGAGTACGACAAGGACGGCATACGCCACCTGAAAGTCGTAGACTTATGGGAAGGGTCTCTGGTTACGTTTCCCGCTAACACCCTTGCGACGGCGGAGGCCAAGAGCATGAAACAGAATGTAAGAAAGCAGGTCGCAGGGCTTCCTTTTCTAAGGAAACTGACTGACGAAGAACGTGCAGAGGCCATAGCTGATATCGAGGCCATCCTTGAGCGTTATTCTTCTGATCCCAAGGCCGATGAGGATGTGACCGATCCGAATCAGGATGGAGACACAGAAGATGATGACACGGATGATATCGACGATGCCAAGGCCGATGAGGAACTCGAGGCGGAACTTGGAAAAGCTAAAGAACTGCTGCTCGAATTCAAGGAGGTTGTAAGTTGACAGACAATACTACACTGAATGAAATACATAAGCTCAACGAAGAGCTTAAGAAAGGTCTCAATGATTACAAGATGTACTCTGAATCATATAAGACTATGAAATCGCAGGTGGATGATATCTCCAAGAAATTGGACGATTCGATAAAGGGATACGATGATGACATCGTAGCCCTGAAAAAGAGCGTATCGATGGCTCCGGCATCGGGGGCAGGTTCGATATCTCCCGAAATGAAAGCGATGATAGAGTTCGCAATCGAAGGAAAGACGGCCACAGTCGCAACTCCTTCGAGCGGAGGATATGTCGTTCCCAACGAGTTCATATCAAGGGTCATACCCAAACTCCGTGATATCGACAATATAAGGGCGAATGCAGAAACCATTCCTGTTTCCGGAATGGTGGCAGATGTACCTTATGAGGTATCAGAAGGAGAATCCTCATGGGTCGGAGAGACAGAGGACAGAAGCGGGGTGAAAGGAGAAGGCACAATAGGATTGGCGCATATCCCCGTGAACGAGCTTGTGTCCAGACTAAGCATAAGCAACAGGCTGATGCAGAGCAATCTGATAGAGATGGATACGTATCTCACTAATGCTCTCATATCCAAAATGAACAGGGATACGGAGAAAGCATTTGCAACAGGCGATGGTTTCAATAAGCCTTCCGGTGTGTTCAATGATACGAACATCACACAGGTAGCATCAGGCGCTGCATCAGCATTGACGATCAACGGTCTTATCAGTCTTGTGTCCTCACTCACAGACAGCGCATCAATGGATGGCAGGATATACGGTTCCAGATCGACCCTCGGAGAGATCGCGAAACTGCGTGACGACAAGAATCCCATATGGCAGCCTTCATTGGGCAATGGTCTGCCTCCGACGGTTCTCGGATATTCATACATGTTCTGTCCGAGTGCGCCGGGTGCGACTACGGCAGGCAACATACCTCTGGTATTCGGCAATATGTTCAGTGCATACAAGATCGTTCAGGGCAACTCGATGACAATGACACGTGATGCTCTGACAGGTGTGAGCAAGGGATTGACGTACATCTATTTCAGCTCGAATGTAGGCGGACAGGTCGTTATGCCGTCAAGTCTGGTTGCACAGAAGATCGCGGCAAGTTGAGGTGATAAAATGGCAAGAACTACAATAATCGGCGATGCGGATGCGGCAGTCGGAACAGCAGCGACAGCGATAGATACCAATGGGTATGGCATCATAACATTCGTTATAAACGCGGCAGCTACCGGAACATTCGCGCTTACAGAATGCGATACAAGCGGAGGAACATATACGGCAGTCGATTCGGCAGATTCGATAATCCCGACCATATCGGCCGCGGGCGCATATTTGGCAGGTTACATCGGTAACAAGCGTTATCTCAAGTATACGCTGTCGGGAACCGGCAATACGGCAGTGATACTCAAGACAGAGAAAAGGATGGCTACCTGATACTATCCTTCCAAACCTTTTAATTTTACTTTTCTTTAAATACTTTCGTCTCCATTAACATCCATGCAGGTTGATATCCAGCCACTGGAAGATCAGAAGATACAAGAACCTATTACAGTCGATGAACTGATGCGCGCATTGCATCTTACAGATAATGGGCGTATTAACGAAGATGAACTCGAACAGGCTATAACACGTGCACGTGCGATGGCGGAATCAACCGTTAATTCTCCAATCGTACTCACTCAATTCAAACTAACGGCATATGTGATAGATTCTTACTTCATCGAGTTCACGCATAATATGACAGGGATAACAGTGACAGGTATTATCAACGGAGAAGAAGGAGAGAGCGATACCGAGACCGCATTGGTCAAATCGACCAATTTCACCGACAATCCCTGCGGAATATATCTTACACAGACTACAATGGATGCCGAATACGACAGCATATCTGTCATTTTCAATGATGGCCCGTACAGAACACCGGAACAGATAAGGCAGTCGGTAACGATGATGGCGTGCAATATCTGGAAAGGGGAACCGATAAGCCAATATGCGATAGATACGCTGGCACCATACAGGAGACAGAATATATGACATTCGACAGAACAATCTATGTCTCCGATTTCAAGGAGATATCCAGCCGTTTGAGACAGCTTGGCAGCGAATGGCCGAGCATAGTGCGCAATGAATTGGCAGATGCATCATCGACAGTGCTATGGGATAAGATATATGGCGTTACACCGATGTCCACATTGCAGAATCCGATATACAGGAATAAGAAGGGCAAAGTGTATCCGTCGCTTAGACCCAAGATAGGCAAGGCCAATCTGCGCAACGACCTGAACATAGAAGTGCTGTCTGACGGTACGATACAGGTGGGATTCGATAAGGTGACATATGCACGTGCAGTGCATGATATGTACAACGGGGTCAATTGGTCTACACCCGGAACAGGCCCGGACTTTCTGGATAAGCCGGTGATGGACAATATAGATACAGTAGGTGCGGAAACTGCAACGAACATAGACAGGGTTCTTCAGGAGCGTGGGATATGACCGTTGCAGATGATGTGATACAGTATCTGGAGGATCAAGATGTGGGTGAAGAATACCGTCTACTTGTACGTCAGGTGTCATTGGATACCAAATACAACGGCGGACAATACATCCTGATACGCGATGTTCCCGATTCGCGTGTGCCGGATTCGGTCGCAGGAGTGTCGTATCATACTGTCTCGGTAACGGTTGCGATGGGTCCCGGAGATTCGGGGATGAAACAAGCAGGAGAAGTGTCTGATACATTGTGGAAGTCGCTGGAACTGGTAACAGACCAAGCGATAAACGGAACATTTTATCCGCTGATAACAAATTCTGCATCTCCGAGCGAGATACAGGTAGGCGAGATTACGACATTCACATGGAATCTGGACATAATCAGATATTACGGGTGATATAATGAGTGTAAGAAGCAAAGGAAGTCTATGCAGATTCGCAGTGCGTGATGAAGAGACATATGGAACATTCTCCGCTGCGAACGTATCAAGATACGGAGGCGCATTGTCGACATTGGATACGACAGCAGCGAAATCATGGGAAGAGGATCCTGGGGAGTGCACATATGCATTCAGCAAAGCATACAATACGGGCAACGATTACGGATTCAAAGCTACATTCACGCATCCTCGTTCGTCCGCATGGTACAATTGGGTGATAATGTCCATGGGTGCGTTGACAGGGATTGGAGATATACGCGATATAGTCTCGTTCACATCTCGTATAAAGATAGCATCGGATGAGCTCATGGCATTTCTGGGATGCAAAATAAATACCTTCAAGATATCCTCGTCCAAGGTAGGAGGGGCGTTATCTTTCGAGGCGGATGTGCTCGCGCAGTATTGCGATCTGTCGAGTACGACATCGTTCGAGGATGCTTTAGGTTCTTCATTCATATTCGCAGATGTGGACAGACCTGATTATTCACCTATCACGGATAACACTTCGCTTTATTACTCTATAAACAACGGAGTGACATGGCTTAACTGCGATGCCAAGACATGGAGCATAACGATAACGCGCAACCTTATGGCAGATGCGGACACCGTAAGCGATAGGCCTCTCAATGCAGGACGTTCTCTGACCCCGCAGGAATGCACGATAGCATTGGAGTTCACACAGCTATCGAGATCGAGCGTATGGGACAGTCTTAAACTCACAGAAGTGACGGATATTCAATTCAAGAAGGTCATAGACGGTACGACGGTGATATTGACAGGAGGATATATCACAGGAGATATGCCGAGCAGATCGCAGGCAACATACGATGAAACGACCAAAGTGACAATGAAGGATATGACGGTGACAGTACCATGAGATATGAATTTAAGGATGTGTCATCCGGTGCTGTCATGCCATCCGATAAACAAATATCCGTGATTGACTTATGCCAAGAACACAAATATGCATTTGTTTTCAGCACGTCGATCGGGGACATAGTTCTGCGCAAGCTCCCGTTGAGACTGCATAGGCAGATAGATGGAATGATATCGGTATTCTGTCCCAGATATTACAGCGACATTCAGCGTATGCAAGATATACGCGCAGGAATAGACGACATAAACAAATTGCCGGATGAACTCAAAGAAGAGATACAAGGATTGGCATCCAGAATATCATATGCAACGCGCTGGTATCTTCTGGGGGTGATGATATCCCCTGTAATATACGATGACGAGGATATAGACAGACTGTATCAGATGTTGTCCGATGAAGAATGTTTCAATCTGGACAATCTGTTGTCGGAAATGATAAGGGTTGCAGACCCTTGCGAGATAGACGATACTGCATTGGTCATTGCAGAGAAATACAATGTCGCGATGGTAGATAAGTCGATGCTTGAGAATATCACCGTATCCCAGGCAAATTACTTTGTATCACGTATAAATATGGAGAATGAGGAATTGGCCAAGGCATTCAACAGGGGGAAGGACTGATGGATATATCCGCCGTATCCAATATGAACAGCGGTGCATCTGCAGTTAAATCGACAACAGCTGCGATGAACTCTCTTTTCGGTATTTCAGATTCGACCATGAATCTTGTCAATGCGGCGGCGGCGGCGATGCAGATAGCAACAGGCGGAGCACAGCTCATTTCAGTTGCAGTATCTGCAAAAGAAACATTGAATGCCATACAGACAGCAAAAGCGGCGGCTCTTACAACGGCGAATGCAGCTATACCCGGAATAGGATGGGGAAAGATACTTCTGGCTGTATCAGCAGCAGGAACGGCATCCATTATAACGGCATCCATCATGAACTATACATTATCGGGAGATATGAGCTCATCATCGGGAAGAGCATCCATATCGAGTAAGGTAGGAGGAATCCTATGACAGAGGACAGGACGATAACATGGGCATTCCGCATAGCCGACGATATGAGCGAGGGAGCCGATGAGGCTGCCGATGCCGCGGATAAGGCCAGTGCATCGACGGACACGGCAAAAGGAAAACAGAAGGAACTGCAGAACGAGGCAGAGAATACAAATAATATTTTGACCAAACAGCAAGCCAAACTGGCATTGCAGGTTACAGTGGTCACAGGATTGCAGGGAGGGGTTTCCGGGCTTACTGGCGGAATCCAGGCGCTGGGAATCACAAGCGACGAGACAAATCTGGCATTGCAGAGGATCAATGCATCGTTCCAGATAATGGGCGGAACAGCCAATCTGATCAAGTCATTGCAGCTGGCCATGACATTGCTCAATGTAGCCACATTAAAGAATGTTCTTCTGAATACATACAACGCAGTCGTGTCCAACCCTGCTGCGATAGCATTGGTGGGAGCAGGTGCAGGAGCGGCAATAACGGCCGCTGTAATATTGGGCGCTCAATCATCATCGTCCTCTACGACCAATATAACGGTTAACGGTACAGCAGACCAGGGGACGGTTGCAACAGCACAGGATCTATACACGATAGTACAGGGGACGATATGAATGTCAAGTATAACTGTCACACATGCGACACTCGATTTAAGCAATATGATATGGCGTTACATGACCGTTCCGGTCAAAGGAGCTATATACATATATCATCAGATAAAGGGGGCGGATGCAGGAGGAGAGATATATAAACAAGGCAAAGATAATGCAACATTCTCTATATATGGGCGGTGTGCATTGAATTCGGCCAACAGTGCGGTATTGCAGGAATTGAACGGAGAGCAGGTAACGGTGGTATCGTCGGTGCATGGCACGTTCGCATGCTACATAACCAATGAATCGCATGAACAGTTCAATCCTGCATGGATGTCGTTCACATTGACGGTTATGGTGGTATAATGGGCATGCATACCGCTACCATAGCATCGATAACATACACGCATGCATCGGTATCGTACACTCTAAGTCCAACATCGAATCCGCCTATAAAGAATACGACATTGCATCGTTCGGAATCCAAGGGTGCAGACATATCATTCAGGATAGTCGATGCAGATACGGGATGGGATGCAGGGTCAAAATGTCCGATGCCAGGCGACAGGATATCATTGACAGTCTATTCATCCACGATATTCTATGGGTTCGTAACAAAGGTCACTCCGTCTGACGAGGGTTATTTCACGGTCAATGCAGTCGATATTATAACATTGATGTCCAAAATGGGAAGGTCGGTATACCGCAATATCTATAACAGTATAAGGTCGGAGATCGATAGTACGGGAGGATATGATTCGGCGACATCGGCATTTACCGTATATCTGCCGTCTTCGGAATATCGTGTAACCGACATCGGAGACGTATCATTCAACGCAAACCACAAAGAAGTGATAGTCGGAACAGAATGGATAGAAAGAGCCAAGAATACATCAGGTACCTACATAGAATTCGGATATCGTTCACATGGATTGACCTATTTTCGTGCATTCAAGGATACGATATTTGCTAATCAAGTAGAAATCATACATGCCGGCAGTGCAAGTGTTATTGTAGACGGCATTACATATAAGACTGAAACCTGGAATGATTTGTCAAATATCGGCGCATATGAATTCACGATAGATATGGGCTCCAATCCTATCTACGTCAAAGACAAATTGATAAAGATAAGGATATACAGCGATTCGTATCAGCCGTATCCGAATAATGTACGTTATATCATAGATGGAACCAGTCAGGATTATGCACAGAACACAGATGACGGAACATATATACAAGGCGCGCGCGCATCATCCGAGTGGTATGGATATGTAGAAAAAGAGGTCACATCCGGTTATCAGACCGGTGCGATATACTATCTTACGGGCATACAGGATGTGACCATCGAACAAAACTCGTTGGATACGGATTTCGATGGATCCCTTCCTTCATATTCATTCAACAGAAGGATAGTCCTGTTCTCTACGTTCGGCACTACGGGGGCAGCATCTGCGATGCAGCAGGTCTTGGATTCTGTCGGTATCAATTATTCATTTCATACCATACCTGCAATGCAGGATATAGCGGAATTTAGAATGGCGGGTGGAAATGTTCTTGATTATATATGGACATTGATGGACATGAAAGAATCAACCGAGTCGCAGGGTATGTCCATGTATTCCTCCGGATATCTGGATCTGGCATTCGGCACTCGTCTGAATAAATCCGATACTGCGGAATATGCGATAGTGTCGGGAAAGGACATAGGCGCATCCGGATTAAGCGAATTGAAGATAGTGGATTCTGAACCTGATATCTCCATGATCAACAGATATCCCACATACATAGCAAAAGGAACCGAGAGCGATGCTACATCGGAAGGAACGACATCCAATCCTCTGATGGTAACGGTATATGATGCAGAATCCCTATCACAGATAACCATACCGCTGGAGGGGGTTTCATCAGATTCTTCCAATTCTACAGCCAATGCATGTGCATCGGATGCATTGTCGGATGTATTATCGGGGAGAGCATCGGAATGGTCGGGATCGTTCACGGTATCAGGGATACATATAGACATGATATCCCGTACATACAACAACATAGGTTCCGGTGTTCCGGTACGTCTGTATTTCTCAAGATTGGGGCTTAGCAATTACCAAGCGAAAGTGCGCGAAATGACGTTGGATTTCGACAGACAGACTACAAGACTGGTTCTCAATAATTACTCGCAGAGATATGTGAATCAGGTAAGCGACAGTTCGTCCATGTCCGTATCGGCGGCGATATATGCGAGCAATACGGCTACAGAGACATCATTCACCACTCAATTCGCACTTATACGCAACTCATTCTCCCATTTGGCATCAGGCAATACAATGACATTAATATTGGAGAACGGTCAATCGGCACAAGTGAACGCCAAAGTATTCGTATTCCCGGAATTGGGTACAAAGACCATAACGGCAACATGGGACAAAGATTCAATATACGATAACAGCAATCCTCATGCAGCGTCTCAAGTCAAGGTCAATTCAGGAGCGTATATATCCATTCCTTCTGCGATAAGGCCGGACAAGAAAAAAGGTCAGACACTGATAATAAACGTGGTATCATCAATATGAACAGAGACAGAAGATATCTGATAGTTGCGATCGTATGCATTGCGGCGATCATCGTCGGAGCATTTATAATAATAGAGTGCAGCAGCCAAGAAAAAGGAGACGAGTATACCTATTCGGCAGATGTGCATTATTCAGATGGACTGCAGAATGTGAACGGCAGAACTGTCGATGCACAGAGCTATTACATAGACTGCACTCTTGTATATACCGATAATGCATGCGTATGGGCGACGTATACTGTATCGATATATGCACCTGACGGAACTTATGTCTATGTACCGTGTTTCTATCTTATGGGATATGATCCGAATGTTCAGGGGCCTGTAAGAATAGGAATGGATTCATCCAATTTTTACGGAGTATTGGATATCAACTCAACAGATACGGCAATCGTCGAAGATGGGAAAGCAGAGTTCAGCGTAGTCCTTCCGTATAACGAAGATGTGGGCTGGTATGTTGTATACAATGACGGAACAGACAGATGGGTCAAAGTATGATTCTTTTTCTTTAAATACTTTTAATAACATCATGTGTCATGGTCTCGATCTCTCTTGTATACGATTCTGCAACACGTACGCTTACATTGACTTCTTCGGAAAGCGATGGGAATGCAGGCACGACAATAGATACTAACTCTGTGAATATCACTGTAACGGGCATTCCGTCCGGGTGGACTGCACAGCTTGATTACGGCGTGCGCGTAAGGAACAACAAAGGCGTAGTGGTATCGCCGTATCAGATATTGTCGATAGACGATGCAGACCCGACAACGGGAACAGTGACAGTAGATAATTCGATTTTATATGCAACGCTGAAAGACAACAAACTTCCAGTGCAGCTTGTGGTAACCGATCTGTCGAGCAATATGGTGACCGCATCAAGGAATATAGTTGTGCTGGATGTTGCAGATGCGATAGATTCTACAGGCAGTATACTAAGCATATACAGAGCGACCATACAGGAAGCGTACATATCTTCGTCGATAAGCGGAACCAAGATAACATTCCATCAATTGGATGGGAATATCGATGAATTGGATCTGGGAACGAATGTTCAGAAGACATTATCAGCAGGGAGCAGAATCGAGATAATTCCAGGAGAGACCACGGACGAGATCCGTACAAAAGACCCTCTGACGGCTTTCCAATCAACACCTGACAATTCAAACTATGTAGGCGAGAAACTGATAAAAGACTCATTGGACGATAAACAGGATAAAAGACTGGTCGCATCATTCCAGCCTATACCGGATGATGAGCATTATCCGTCCGAGAAATTGTTGAAGGATAACCTGGATCTGCTGGGAACCGCATCCACCAGAGATGTGGGGACATCGGCAGGCAATGTTCCGGTCTTGAATGTGAACGGTCAATTGCCGGACGGGGTCATACCGCCGATAGCCATCAATGAATATGCCGGTGCTGTACCGTTGAGATCGGATCTTGTTACATTGTCGACAACCCCTTCCGGACGCGAGACCGGTCGCGGAGATTGGGCGATAGTCTATGGAGAGACGGGAGAAAGCGCAGGACAGAACGGGTCTTATATACTGAATGGAGACGATTATTCGGTGCTGTCAAGCTGGATACAGATGTATGCAGTAGGCGGAGAAGGAGGAACGGTATATTCCGTTAACGGACGTACGGGCATCGTGACATTGTCCTCTTCCGATGTAGGGCTTGGGAATTGCGACAACACCTCTGATGCCGATAAACCCATATCGATAGCACAGGCGGCGGCCAATGCAACATTCCAATTACTTTCGCGTATGCGTACATCATTCCAGATAATACCGGACGATATTCATTATATCAGCGAGAAATTGGCGTATGACCAATTGGCACTTAAACAGCCGATGCTGACCGCCGGCGACAGAATAATGATTGATGAAGATAATGTGATATCTGCGCAGATATATATACCGGAATCAGGGGGAACAACATCATGGTATCTTTCTTCCGACGGAGTTGTTACATCAGATCCCCCGGTCACAGATGTGAATATGGAATACGTACTTATAGGGACGGCAGTGACAACCGATGATGCTGTGTATATTCCTGCTGACGGGCTCGTGATCAGTCCCACATCCACATATATAATCTATATGTATCTGACATCGCTCGTGCTCAATACACAGTATACCATTTCGTACAGGGCGTATCATTCTGGACAGAACATCCTTTTGGGAACCTATACTTTTTCGGCTACAAGTGTGAATTCTTATATATCGTTCCCCGGAATAAACCAATTGACCGTTCCATATACAGTATCTGCCGGAGAAAATATAATGATCGAAACGCAGATATCCAAAGGTACGGCAAACACAGCGAGTATATTCATGTCGTCCACTCCTACACTTCCGACGATGATAATCAGGAACGGAGGGAACATATCCGCGGAAAGCGTGATATACGACAAGGATGGAACATTGATCTCTCAATCAGAGGTCAATCAGGAACTGTATACGGGAAAACAGGATAATCTGGCACCTGCAACGGTAATCACATTGCTATCTACAGGATGGTCAGGCAACACTCAAACTGTATCTGTGACAGGGTTGAGTGCGAGTACCGTCAATTTCTATTCTCCTACGATAGTATCATTCTTAGATTATAACGAGTTCGGCATACGTGTATCGGCAGAAGGAACGGGCAGCGTTACATTCACGTGCAATACCGTTCCAGATGTGGACATCGGCGTAAATGTGGTGATAGCATGACGGCAATACAGATGACAGGCGGAGCGGGAAAATCATATTATCTGGATGTATATGTGACAGCATCATCAGGTTCCCCGTCCTTATCGGGGATAACGGTATCTGCAACATCTGCAAGCGGAACAGTGTCCAATACAACGGATTCCAATGGAAGATGTCAGATTGCAGTATATAAGAACATTGAATATACTGTATCATGCTCCAAAGAGTATTTTGTATTCGATCCGACATCGTGGGTGATAACGCCAACCGGAGAAGTGACGGACGTTTCATTCACGTGTTACAAAGCTCCTATATGCAGCGTTACCGTCACAGGAACGGGTATAAGCGGAAGGACGGTCACATGCACCGCAGAGGGGGAATCCCCTATAACGGGTACAACGGGAACTACTGGATGCGTGACCCTCGTCCTCGGAATCGCGGAATGGACGATCGAGGTCGATTATCCGACAGGTCAGGGCGTGTCCCCTGCATCGGCAACGGTCAACGCCACAGCCGGAGGCACCTACTCGAAGAGCTTCACCATCCTCGACAAGCCGACGGTCGCCATCACCGTGGACGACAAGGCCTCTGCAGGATATCAGAACGGCAGGACGATCACGGCCATTCCTACAAGCGGAACGGCCGTCACAGGTACGACCAACAGCTCGGGCGTGGCGAACCTCACCCTGCTCGCAGGCGTGGCATACGTGATATCGTGCGACACTCCGAGCGGATATGTCGCACCGTCCAATTATCCGCTCACTCCTGTGGCGGGACAGACCTACTCGCACACGTTCGACCTTCAGACAAAGCCTACAGTGGCCGTGACGGTGACAGATTCGTCCTCGGCGGGATTCCAGTCCGGCAGGACGATCACGGCCACCAATGGCACCGATACGGTGATCGGACAGACCAACGCTTCGGGAGTTGCGAACCTCACACTCAACGGCGTGGGGTCGTACACTATCTCCAGCGATCTTCCGACAGGAGCGACATGCGACCCTGTGACGATCGTCGCGGAGGTGGGTGGATCGTACACCGCCGCGCTCGTGCTCAACTTCGG
>JBAYAO010000035.1:0-13471 GCA_041669745.1 Candidatus Methanomethylophilaceae archaeon
AGAACAAAGAAGATCAGAGACAGTGTCAAGGCCGCCATGAAGAAGGTCTCGAACAACGTATCTGGAAAGGAGATCTTCAGGAGTGACAGGAACAGAAGCGTTTTCGTTACGCGTAAAGCGCTGGATGACTTCAGAAAGGACGTGTGGCAGAATTTTTCAGAGGCCGAGAGGTTCTACAGCACGGAATATCCCGCAAGACCGTTGATAAAATGCGAGAAGTGTGATTTTATGGATCTTTGTACGGCCATACCGATCGAGGGAGGTGAGGAAGATGTCGACATTGAATGATGAGCAAAAGAGGATCGCAGAACACCTGAACGGTTTCCTGGTCGTTGATGCCGGCCCTGGGACAGGTAAGACACACACCCTCATCCAACGTTACGTGAATCTCCTGGAAGAGAGGATCGAGCCTCAGGACATACTTATGCTCACATTCACTAAGAATGCGGCACAGGAAATGAAGGAGAGAATATCCGAAAGACTGTTCTCATCCGTTTTTGCCGAAAAATCGAACGATGTGCGGACATCGACATTCGATGCCTTCTGTCTGAGGATAGTTCTTGATTCACCGGATGTCATCGCAGAATTTCTGGGAATCGAAGATTCCCTCTCCAGAAGTGCCCGTCTGGTTGACAATCATACGCTCAACATGGAACACTTCAAAAGCTTCTATGCACAGTTCGTCATGGACCACGGCGGAAGGTACGCGAGGATGGGCACCAACATAGCGGCTCTTGCGAGCGGTTCTGTCGATGATGTATATGGAATCGTCTCCAAACTCATGTCCCGCGGTGTGATTCCCCTGAAGGATGACGAATGGTTCGACAACGGAGAGAAAATCGTCAGAGGTAAAACGGAAGTCCTATTGAGGAATCTCATGAAACTCGAAAAGGACGGAGCGGTCCTCAAGAAGATGAGATCGCTTTACGCTTCTGCTGACGATTATAACCTTCCTATGGATTTCGACCCCGATGCCGTGACGGAAATTTCGAATGATTTCCTGTCTGATATCG
Organism: Candidatus Methanomethylophilaceae archaeon; assembly: GCA_041669745.1. Taxonomy (GTDB): domain Archaea; phylum Thermoplasmatota; class Thermoplasmata; order Methanomassiliicoccales; family Methanomethylophilaceae; genus JBAZDV01. The sequence continues at coordinate 1,014 of JBAYAO010000035.1, forward strand.
CAAAGGAGGATCGCAGGTATCTCCTATACTTCATCCATGACGTCTACTACGAGTATATAGTGAAGTCCGTGGAAGACAACAGGCTCACTTTCGGATTGGTATCTCTGTTCGCATTCATCATACTGTACAGCGATCCCAGAGCACGTTCACGACATTCCGTGGATTATATGATGGTCGATGAATTCCAGGACACGAACGAGTTGCAGCTGATGATATGTCTGCTCCTTCTCAAAGAACCGAATCTGTGCGTTGTCGGCGATTGGAAACAGGGAATCTACGGATTCAGATTCGTTTCCAAGGAGAATATAACCGATTTCGATGATCGCGTGGACACTTTCATCTCCAGACTGAACAGGGGAAGAACGGGAATGGTGCCCTTCGAGATCTCGAAGGTCACGCACGTGAATCTTGTGCAAAATTACAGAAGCTCGACCCTGATCCTGGAAAAAGCATTCGGTGCGTTGGAAATAAAGGGCAACAAGGACGAGAATGTTCCTGCGATAGAGGACGACCCCAACATCGTAATGTTGGAATCAGCCGCTGACGAGAGGATCGGAAGCAACACCGCGTTCGAGATGATACGCGGAAAAGACCGTGATTCCGAGATCGACAGGATAGTGATGAAGATCCTCGAATACAAAAAAAGCGGACGCTACAGGATAGTGGACGACGATGGAAGTCCAAGAGATGTCGGATACGGCGACATCGCTGTATTATGCCGCAACGGCAACATGTGCAGGGATATACTGAAGGCGGCAACCGCCAAAAATATACCCGCCTTCTTCCAAGGCGATCTCGATGTCATGTCCACGAGGGAGGGGAAACTGGCCCTTGCCTGGCTGAGGTTCGTGAACAACGTATCGGATCGCAGAGGGCCGATCGCGATACTTGCCGACATGCACGTCCCCCTGTCGCAGATGCAGAGCATGTTCCCGCACTACGGAAAGGACGTTCCAGACGAATCCGGATCGCAGAGGTCGTGTCGGATTCCGAGGTTCCTTCTTGACCAAAGGGCAAGACTTCTCAGGAAAAGAAGAAGACCCAATGACCTTTTGACGTCCATATTCGCATTCTACAATCTGGATAACGACATCACACAATCGATAATCAACATCCTTTCATCAGCGTATAGCGGTTCGCTCCTCACCATATCCGATCTGATAAGATTGATGGAGGAGGACATAAAGAACTCCACCAGGTACAATATCGATCCTGCACTGGACAGAGAGGCCGTCACCATCCAGACGATGCACAAGTCGAAAGGATTGGAATATCCGATAGTGATCGTCGCGGGTATCAATGACCGTGTGATGCCCAGCACGAGATCGGAAGAATCGATATTCAGGTTCGACAGCATCAATGGGATACGCTGTACGAAGGAGTTCTTCAGTAAAGAGACGGACGGTGTAGTCCACGAACGAATACTGGACTCGTGGAGATACGAGATCATAAAGATGACCACGTCGAAGGATTATTCCGAGGAAAGAAGACTGCTCTTTGTGGCCCTTTCCCGAGCCAAACAGTATCTGACCATCAGTTGTTACAATCCGTCGAATTTCATGAAATACTACGGCGTTCCGGATTTTGACGAGATCGGGAAATACACCGAGACAGACTCGCCTGATGACAGACCACTGACCGTGATGCCGGATGTGAGCGGCTATGCCGCGAGACGTAGGAATCTCTCGGTCCATGAATTGATGGCCACCGTCCAGGAGCTGCATGTGGAAGGCGATGAGGATTGCGGAAAAGGTGCCGAATACGGAACACTCGTCCACGAGGCCGCATATCTGATGTATCGCGGCCAGAAATACGATACCTCGCTGCCGGAGATGACCAATGTCCGCTCGATACTGGATTCGCTCAAGGGATCGAAGATGGATGCCGAGATAAAATGCGTCCTTCCGGTTGGAGATGTGTCCTTACGGGGCATCATAGACCTCATTGCCGAATTCGAGGATCGGATCGAGATACATGACTACAAGACCGACGAGACCGACCGCAATCTTCCTCTCTATGTCCTCCAACTGAGCATCTACGCCCATTCCGCTTCCATCTCAGGGAAAAAGGTCCGATGTTTCGTGGATTATGTGTCACAGGGAAAAACAGTCGATTTCGATCCTCTGCCGATCGAGGAAATAAGGGAAAAGGTTTCAAGCTATAATGTTTTAAGAGGACGTGTGTATACCGACGCATGATGCCCACGGGGTTGACCGAAGCGGAAGTCAGGGAAAGGGTCGCCAACGGACAGGTCAATTCCGTGAAGCAGATGGTCAGTAGGACGTACACCGACATCATAGTCAAGAACGCGTGCACGTCCTTCAATCTCCTTCTCTTCATCCTGGGTGCCGTCCTGGTCCTTCTGGACGAGCCTGTCAACGCTCTCGCTGCGACGGGTGTGATCTTCCTGAATATCCTCATAGCGACACTGCAGGAGATCAGGGCCAAGAGAAGATTGGACAAGATCGCCTTGCTTCTGAGACCCAAGGTAACGGTCATAAGGGAAGGGAAGGAATCGGAAATAGATCAGGCGGAGATCGTGAAGGACGACCTTATCCATCTTAGACCAGGCGATCAGGCCCTTGTCGACGGGCGGATCATCGATCTGAAATATCTGGAGATGGACGAATCACTGCTTACCGGCGAATCGAAGACCGTAAGGAAACATATGGACGACCTGATCTACTCTGGGTCCTTCTGTGTGACAGGGGAGGGATTCTTCAGGGTGACGGCATTCGGGAACGAGACCTTCGCATCCAAAATGCTCGCCAGTGCGAAAAAATACACGGTGAAGGCCACCCCTCTGCAAATGGAGACGTCCGCTATAACGAAGCTCCTGATGTCCGTTGCATTCGCGTATCTGCTGCTGATGATCATAGTCAATATCATCCAGTACCACGATTTCAGCGAGGGTTTCAAGGCGACCGTCACAATGGCCGTCATAATACTCGACATCGTTCCCATCGCGCTGTTCCTTCTGATCATCATCACATACATGATCGCCGCGATACGCATGGCCGATGCGGGTGTACTTCTGCAAAGATCCAATTCCGTGGAATCCATCAGTCATGTTGACACCATCTGCATGGATAAGACCGGTACGATAACGACGAACAAACTCGTCTTTCACGACATGCGGTCCCTAGTGGATGAGGAGGAAGCTGAGACGGTGATCAGAAGATTCGTAGGTTCCACGGGAAGCAAAAATCATACGGTCGAAGCGCTGGAGAAAAGATTCGGAAGCGAAGAATGCAAGGTCATAGAGGAGATACGATTCTCGTCGGAACGTAAATTCAGCGGTGTCAAGATCGAGACCGAGGATGGCATAGAGACATTTTTCATGGGAGCGTTCTCCTCCCTGAAGGATCATCTGAATGATGATGAAGTGGAAGGCATCGTAAACTCGTTTTCCAAAAAAGGACTGAGGACTGTTGTGATAGCCAAGGGGCCTGATGTCGAATTGTATGACAACGACGAGATCACCATCCCCGATCTCGATGTCGTCTCAGTGGTCGCGATATCGGATGAAATACGCAAGGATTGCAGAGAGACGATAGATGTGTTCCTTCGGAACGGGATGGATCTGAAGGTGATATCCGGGGACGATCCTGTCGCCGTGGATTCTCTGTTCACGATAGCCGATATACCCGGCAAGAGAACGATCATGTCCGGTGAGGAACTGGATGCGTTGGACGGTGATGAGAGGACAAAGGCGATTCTGGAGACGAACATCTTCGGCCGCATGAAACCCGATCATAAGGAGCTGATCATCGACACGCTGAAGAACAATGGCAAATACGTTGCGATGATCGGCGACGGTGTCAACGATGTCAAATCACTCAAAAGAGCCAACGTCGGTGTGGCGCTTCAGAGCGGCAGCGGTGCGGCGATAGGTGTCTCGGACATGGTACTTGTCAATGACAATTTCGCTGCATTGCCCAAGGCCCTCGTGGAAGGAAGGAAGACGGTCTCTGGAATGAGGGATATCCTCAAACTCTATCTGACAAGGAACTTCGTCCTCGCATTCATGATAACACCTGTTTTCTTTTTCTTCGGCAAGATGCCGTTTCTCCCTACTGAGAACACATTCTATGCACTCGCAACGGTTTCGTTCGCCGCCTTCCTCATGGCCATCTGGGCACAGCCGCGTGAGAACAAGGGCGCGATTCTGCCTGGCGTACTGCATTATGCCATTCCCACCGCTGCGCTAATTACGCTTTTCGGCTTTTTGATCTACGTGCTGTTCTACACACTGACGATGAACGGCACCGTGGTCATACAATACACGACAGAACAATTGGCATATCTCGGATGGCCGACATACGACGTATTGCCCCCCGGCATCGATGTTCTGACCAGGACAGCCGAGATCAATGCACGTAACGCAATGCTTCTCTTCGTCGTCGTTGCGGGAATAACGCAGATGTTCATGGTAACGCCCTATTTCAGATTCTTCTCCGTTGACGGGAATCTGCATCACGACATAAGGCCTACGCTGTTGGCTTTCCTCCTGTACGCATTCGTATATGCAACCTATAACTGGGAATTTTCGGCCAGGATCATCAGCTTGGCGGTGTTCCCGTTAGAGTACGTTGCGGCCATCCTGATCGCCGTCGTAGCGTGGTTCTTCATAACGCGCTTCATGCTGAGGAGGGGGTTATTCAATTTCCTCACCGATATAACCGAGAGATGGTACAGAAAGAAGCTGGACGAGGCATATTCCACAAAGGATGATTGATACCATGGCCGTGATCAATTTCGGTAAAGAGTCGATAAGGGCCGAGGGCACGATCGAATCCGCAGTACTGGCGGCAGGGAAGAATCCGGATTCCTTCCTCTTCCTGGTCGACGGCAGACCCATACCCATGGATTCGATCCTGCATGACGATGTTATCGTTGAGGCGATTCGCGTTGCCTCCGGCGGATGAGATGTGTTTTACATAGCTATTTCAACGACCGGTGCGTTATGGTAAACATGGAGTACACATCTTCTTTTCCGCCTATCGGCACGGAATGGCTGAAAAAGGCCAGACGTCGATATTCTGCGACATTCGTAGGCGGAGACTCGGACAGGATCGCGGTCGATCCGATGATGCTGGCGCATTCAACAGTGGCATGCGGATACACGATCAGGGATTTTTACGAACAGCCCAAACTCGCGGTCCAATGTCTGGCGCACGTCCAGGAGATGTACGATCTGCTTCCGGTGACGAAATACTACTTTGCCCATCCGTGGTTACCAGAACTAGGTATCAATCTGAAATTCATGGATCTAACGGCCCCCGTCCCCACCAATATAATAGTGAACACACCCGAGGATGCCGATAAAATACACATTCCGGACGTGTCAGAGATCGAAAAAGGATATTCATATGGACGTCTCGCAGGGGCGATGGATTACACAAAGGAAAAGATCCCGGATATGTTCGTTCCCCTTGCATATTGCCCGGAACCCGTAGGTTCCGCAGCCGAACTCTGCGGTATCGAGCAATTTCTGATGTGGACAGAAACAGAACCGGACCTTGTTGATAAATTGATAGACATATACATCGAAACGGCGATCACAGGCGCCGAAGCACTTGCGAAGAGATTCGGTATGGCGCTTATCAACACGGGTGCTGTGCTGGAGAACAGTGATACAATGTCACCCCAGACGATCAAAAGGATCTCTCCGCCGGCATTGGAAAAACTCGTCAAAGGATGTTTGACCAGAGGCGCTGGACCGCAGATATTCTATCATTTCTGCGGCAATCACAAAGACGACTACATGCTGTACAGGGAAAAAATCGTATTCACGCCGTTGACGATAATGCAGATCGGCTATTGGGACAGAGATATGTTCCCTGCAAAGATCATGAAAGATACCTTCGGGAACATGTGCGCCATCATGCCGTCGGTGGACACGAAGCTTTTCGTGATGCCCAATCAGAGAAAGATATACGACCTTGCCGCCAAACAACTGATGGACGGACGCGACAGCAAGTGCGGATGCATTCTGGGAACAGCTTGCGAAGTTCCGCCTTATTCTTTTCCCAGCAACATATTCTCGCTTGTCAAAGCAGCCGAGGATTACGGCCGTCGTGGCACCTGGTGAACAAATTAACCTTATACCTACAACCCTTACGATACCAACATGATGGGTTCTTTCAGATTCATCCATTGTGCCGATCTTCACCTGGGCAGCAGGTTCGTCGGCATTTCCTCTGACAACGAAAATATCGGAAAGAGGATGAGAGAATCAACATTCAAAGCGTTGGACAGGATAGTCCTGACGGCAAAAAAGAACGATGTCGATTTTGTGATTTTCTCCGGCGATATTTTCGACGACGAGAATGAAACGCCGCTTACCAGAAGCCGTTTCGCGGATGCTCTTTCGAAGATCAAGGTGAAATGTTTCATAGCATATGGAAATCATGATCGAAGCAGGAAATGGGAAGACTCCATTCCTCTGCCTGACAATGCGCATGTGTTCTCGGATAAGACCGAACGCATTTCGTTTCCCGATGAGGGGGAAGAGATCGCTGAAATCTTCGGCATAAGCTATTCCAAGAAACATTCCGAGAAGGACCTTACCGAGGGGATGAAAGGCAATGACGATACGTTCAGCATCGGTGTTCTCCATTGCGACCTGGATTCTGTATCCGAGGATTCTCGGTACGCGCCATGCAAATTAAGCACGCTCCTCGGGACGGGAATCGACTATTGGGCCCTAGGTCATATCCATAAGAGACAGGTGGTCAACGAGTATCCGCATGTCGTTTATCCGGGAAATACACAGGGAAGGAACCCCAAGGAAAGCGGAGAGAAAGGGGCATATATCGTGACCGTAACCAGAGGACGCGTTACAGATATGGAGTTCTTCAGGACAGGTGATGTCGTTTGGAGAGATGTCGAATCCGACATCACAGGCAGAAAGGATGTCCGGGATGTCGTCAACGACATACAGTCGAACACCGAAAAAAATTCATTCGTTAGGATCACACTCACAGGGCACGGCGACCTGGACAGGATGCTGCGTTTGGATGCACCGGGTTTCACAGAATTGCTGGAAAAACGTTCGGGGTGTACAGTAACAGGACTGAAACTGAATACCCTCCCGGATATAGACCTCGAGGAACGGAAAGAAGCAGGTGATTTCACATCCGCCGTTATCGATTTCGGAAAGAAATTGGAGACATCTAGGAAGGAGGACATAATCGATGTAATATGCTCCACCACCACCTCGGCCGCCATAAGGCCGATGTTCGAGTCCATGGATACGGACGAGCTACGCTCCATTGCAAGAGATTCCATGCTCTTTCTCATGGAAAGGATGATGGAGGCAAGAAAGTGAAGATAAAGCGGATCCACATCGATTCTTTCGGGAGGATCAATAACTGGACCTCTCCGGAACTGAAGGAGAACCTCACACTCATCACCGGTCAGAACGAAGCCGGTAAATCCACCATCACGGAGTTCATCAGAAGCACCCTGTTCCCTGTCAGGACGAGCAAATATCCCTTTGCGTCCAAGACTGACAGGGGAACGATAGATCTGGAAATGGACAATGGGGAGAGAAGGACCCTCCTGAGAGAACAGAAAAAGGTCACCGAGATAAACGGCAGGAGAACCCCCGCCGAAGATTTCCACATCGATCCAGACACCTACCGATCGCTGTATGGGATGGATCTTGAACAGCTGACGAACAATAAGGTCCTCACTAGCGGCGAGTACAGGAATAAATTCCTGACGGTCCCCGGCGGAGAGAACATTCCGAACATCTCCAAGGATATCCAAGCCGGATTGAACGATCTGATGAATAAGGAAAAGATGACCGATTCCAAGATAATAGGGCATCTTCTCAACGAATTGAAGAACATCAGGACAAGATTAAAGGAGATCCATGACAGGGATGATGAATACGATGACCTGATCAAGGAAAAACAGGATATTCTGAAAGAGATAGAAAGACAGAAGACCTTGCACAAGGTCAATCAGGACAGACGCACACGCAACAACGTGATAATGTCGCAGCGCGATAACGTTGATCTGCTCAGACAGTTGAGGATCCAAAGAGAGGGTCTGCAACATGTTTCCGAGATACCTCTTGAGGCAAAACAGGAATACGAGAACATCAAACAAAGGCTGGAATACCTCAGGAACGATCCAGAACTCCGCATATCGGACGAGGATCTGCTCGGCAACGATCCAAGGGCCGTTATGCGCAAAGAGTCGGAAATAGAGGCGATTTGGAACGCAGGACCGAAATATGATGCCCTCATCGGCCGAAGAGAAGAACTGAATACCGATATCGAAGACACTCAGTATCTTATCGATACATATACAGAAGAGACTGGCTGGACGGAAAAAGCTGCAAAAAAGGTAAAATCGGGACGATACATCTCGGGTAAGGCGGAGCTCGTCATCAACAGCCGCAAAGGAGAGGACAGACAGGAGATCGGGAAGAAGATAATGATCCCGATGATTATCCTCGGAGCCGTCACGGCCCTGGCAGGACTGATCGGCAAAGAGTGGCTTTTATTTCCCGTCGGTGCGGCTTTGATCGTGTTGGGCCTTGTACTTCCGAGAATGCTCAATCGCATCCCCGGCTCCATGGATGCAGTCTCCCAGGAGGAATGGAGCAGATGGATGAGGTCAGAGGGATATCCTCCCGACACCACCCCCGAACGGGCCTGTATGTTGGCCTCCCGTCTGGAGATGATTTCGATTGCGGTGGATAAAAGGAACGACGACCTTTCAAAGATCCAGAAGATCAATGACGAGATCTCTACGTATGAAAGAGCGGCCGTACCGCTCTGCAGGGGACTCGGTGTCGAACACACCTCCTTCCCCGAGGATATCGAAAAGATGCACGGCATCCTCAGGGCCGCAGAACGGATAGGCATGGAAATGGATTCCCGTGAGAAGAAACTCGATGACAGGGCCAACGCGGAGCTTGCCATGAAAAAATTCCTAAGAACATACGGAACCGAGGCCGAGTTCCTGGAACGTTACGGAGAACGTACTGCCCTCGAAGAGATAGATAGGAAGATAGGGGTTCTGATGAACAGCATCGAAACGTCATCGAAACTCTCCATCGACGAACTCCTCACCCTCATGGATGACAGCACGGCGATCTTCGAGATAAACGATACGAATGATGATTACGATGCGCTGAGCAGACGTATCGGTGAGATCGACACGCTTTTGAAGGGTCTTCTGAACGATGATGAAATCGCCGACCTAATGAACAGGAAGACGAAAGCGGAAACAGATCTCGACAGGGCGATACGCGAATGGGCAAAGCTCTCACTTGCGGATCACATAATATCCGATGCATGCGATCATTTCTACACCGATCTCCAGCCATCGGTCGTGAAGGCCGCGAATCTTTACATGGGTCTGATGACCAACGGAAGATATCAGCTCGACAGCGATCCTCGCGAAAGCGATATCGTCATCGTTGACTCGGTAGGAAAGAAGTCATGCGCACAATGGAGCAGCGGTCTCGGAGATCAGGTATTCCTATCGGTGAAGATGGCACTTGCGAAAGAGATGGGTACTGAAAAAATGCCGCTTATATTGGACGATGTCATGGTGAGATTCGATGTGGAGAGAAAACAGGGAGCCTGCCGTGCCATACAGGAATTCGCGAAGGATCGTCAGGTCATCATGTTCACATGCGACAGCTCATTGTATTCTCTGTTCTCTCTGGAAGGCAAGCTGAACGATGTGAAATTGGGCGGAATCCTGTAAAATCACCATTTTCAGGTATTCTGTCCCACAACAACGTTTATAATCTTGTCTTATCATCTACTATTGAGGGAAATATGCTATCTCCCTTGATTCACTGATCACTATCACAATCACCCGCCGCCCCCAGGAAGGGACGGCATCGTCCAATGAACCGTTCAACCGTGAAGCCCGTGACGGGCCGGTCGATAAGAATAGGGTTTCGGACAAAGACCGAAAAGGATGCAAATACCATGAGCTGCGAAGCCCTGGTATCAAAACAGCAGGATCGAGAGATAGAGACTTTCCCTTCAATCAGAGGGGATTCATACGAATAACATAGATCCTAACACTACAAAGTACATGATAAAAGCCAAGATAACCGCTGACGGCGTCGTCGAGAAACCAGACGTCGTCGGTGCTATCTTCGGTCAGACGGAAGGACTTCTCGGTGACGAACTTGATCTTCGCGACCTTCAGAAGTCCGGCAGAATAGGACGCATCGAGGTAGATGTCACCTCCAAGGGCGGAAAATCCGACGGAATAGTATACGTCTCGTCGAGTCTTGATCAGGTTGAAACCGCTATACTCGCGTCTGCACTTGAGACGATAGACCGTGTTGGACCGTGCAAAGCGACTATTCTGGTTCTCGGTATCGAAGATGTTCGCATCACAAAAAGAGAACAGGTCATCGACAGAGCGAAAGAGCTCCTGAACGAACTTATCAGGCAGTCCAAGGGAACGAGTTCGGATCTCACTGAGAATATCAGACAGAGTATACAGGTCGAAGAGATCACCTCCTACGGCAAGGACAGATGCCCTGCGGGTCCGAACGTGAAGGACTCCGAGTCAATAATAATAGTCGAAGGGAGGTCGGACGTCCTTAATCTTCTGAGAGCGGGAATAAAGAATGCGATAGCGGTCGAAGGGACAAACATACCCCGAACCGTTCAGGACCTTTCGAGAGAAAGAGTCGCCACAGCATTCGTCGACGGCGACAGGGGCGGAGAACTCATACTCAGAGAACTGTTCCAGGTCGCCGAGATCGATTTTGTTGCCAGAGCACCCCGTGCACACGAAGTGGAGGAACTCACATCCAAACAGCTTGTAAAATGTCTCAGGAACAAGGTCCCTGGCGATCAATACATGGAGATGAACGGCCTTTCCAACGACAATGCCGGCAGATGTGAGGATGATGAACCTGCTCGCAGCAGGGAAAGATCCGAGCACAGTCCGGATCGCACCAACGAACGCTCCCGCAGAGATTCCAAGGATGACCGCAGGGACCGTAACGAGGATAGACCTAGAAGGGATCGTGATTCCAGAACGGACAGAGAGCCGCGTTCCGACCGCAATGAGGAGAAAACGGAGAGAGAGCCGAAGGCAGACAGGGAACTCCGTGACGAGGATAGAACTGAGAAAGGATACGAGCCTGTGAAGGATCTCAGGAAGAAGGACCGCTTCAACACCGAGGCCGTCGAAAAATACAAGAAGAAAGAGCCTGTCGAAGAACGTGTCCTGAGGGAGAAGAACACCGTAAAGGTGCAGGAAGATGTCGAGGCAACCGTCGAGAATACGGACGATGACGAGAAAAAACCGAAGACACTACGCAGTAAAAAGGAAGCTGCTCGTAAGACCAAGAACCTTTCCCCCGAACAGGAAAAGTACCGCGATATGCTTCTGGATATGTCATCCACCCACAACGCAAAAGTACTGGATTCTGAAAACCAGATCGTTCGTGAAGTCGCTGTGAAGAGTCTTGTTGATTCGCTCAAAGAGGATTCTGAGGGCGTTACGGCTATTGTCTTCGATGGAGTGATATCTCAGAGGATCATAGATGTCTCTGCAGAGAAGGGCATAAAAACGGTCGTTGGTACACGTAAGGGGAATATAAGTAAGATGCCGGCAGGCATCGCAATATGGACCAAGGAAGATCTCTACTGATGATGGAAAAAAAGACAGTTACGAAATGGGATGACCTGAAGGATCTCAGTAGCACGGAGGAAATAGCGATCCCGGCCGACCCGCTGGACCGCGTCCTCGGCCAGGAGGAGGCCATCGAATTGGCGAGGATCGCTGCCAAACAGCGGAGACATCTGTTGCTGGTCGGCCCTCCCGGCACCGGCAAATCGATGATCGCCATGGCCATATCGATGCAGCTCCCGAAACCGAAAACGGAGATCAGGGTCGCCAACAACCCGGAGAATCCGGAAAGACCGTTCCTTGAGGTGCTCACTGAAGAGGAGGTACTCAGAGAGACGTCTTCGCTGGCTGGGGCATCCGGCTGTCTGATAGATCCCGACAAGGCACCTGTTCATGTTGCGGAAAAGCTTGGGTACAGATGCAGGTTCTGCGGTAAGTACTCCGCTGCGACTGAACGTACATGTCCGCATTGCAACAAATCGAAGATCGACATGGGAGGGACATCGAATCCCTTCGGAGATCTGCTCGGCAATATGTTCGAAGCGATCCCGCAGATGAACATGGGCAAGGAGAGGGTCAACACCACACGTCTCCTGGCCGATGGTACGGAAGAGACGGTTGTCTTCGAACGTGCAGGCGACGATAAGATCCGCATGTTGGACCAGAAGGCCCTCGAGAAAAGACGCGAAGTGGAGAAGAATTCCAACCAAAAGACCTTGGTGAAGTTGGACAGGACTCCCTTCGTGCTTGCCACAGGTGCATCCGAAACCGAATTATTGGGTGACGTCCGTCACGATCCTTATGGAGGCCATCAGGGCCTGGGC
>JBAYAO010000036.1:0-12923 GCA_041669745.1 Candidatus Methanomethylophilaceae archaeon
GAAATCGTTCGTCATGAAAGGACAACGTTCGGCCATGGTTGCAAAGAGGTCTGTGAGTAGACACGTCGGAAAAGGCAAAGATTTCCTGATACAGCTCATAAAAGACGTGGCAGGTGTCGATATCCAGGTCGGCAGTGTGTCGATTTTTCAGAGTTGTGGTCTTAAGGCATAATGCTGTCTACGATCACCAAGAACAGGTCTGCGATACTCGCTTGAAAACAGACGTGTGAATATGCTTAAATAAAAAATGTGCGTTTAGTGCTACTAAATATAAAATTAATATTACCGATGTGACGAAATATGAATAAGAAAATATTGGCAGTGGTCTGTGTGGCTATTCTGTTGGTCGCAGGGGTCGCTGCGGTTTTTATCCTGAGGGATGACGATTCCAGTGGGATTGCCATAACCAATACCGATGGCACCACGACAGTCATACCTCATGTAGCTGAGAAGATAGTGGTCATGAATGTGAACACAGCCGAAGCCGTCATCGTTCTTGGAATGGGGGCCAAGGTCGTTGGGGTCAGTTCCACAACCTATTCCAGATCGGCGTATATGAACAATTTCCCCAACTGCTCGACAAGTGTCGGCAGTTCTACAGAACCATCCTTGGACGTTATTGCCGATTGCGATCCGGACGTGGTGATAGGATTCAGCACGTTGAAGATAAAGAACCAGGCTCAGTTGGAGGAACTCGGTTATCCAGTATTGTACCTGGACTGTTACAATACTGCGAACGGGCAACTCCAAAAGGACATGACCAATCTGGGAAAGGCACTTGGAGCAGAAACGGCTGCAACGACTTACATAACATATCTCAATGATAAGATAGACAGCATAATGGATATTGCGAATTCCGTGAGTTCCACAGTACGCTCAAACATGAGGGTCTATGCGGAGTTCTCCTCGACGACATATACGAATGGATACCCTGCACAGTGTAAATCCACGAGTACGGATGTCGTCCTCTCGGCATTGGGCGTTGTGAATGTTTCAGGGGAACAAGCATATGGTTCGTATGTGTCTGCGGAGTTCATTGCTGCCAGCAATGCGGATTATGTCATCAAGATATACGATCTGAGCAAAAGCAATGCCGGTAGTGTCCTGGCAGAGGTCGCGGACCGGGCATGCATAAGTTCGCTGGAAGCCAAGGAAGACAATCAGATATACGAGCTGTGGAACGAGATCTCGTACGGTCCAAGGATATTCGCATCATATCTTGCGTTCTGTCAGATCTTTTTCCCTACTGAGACTACAGCTTCAGGATTGACGATCCAGGGATTGTTGGAGAATTATAATGCAACGTTCGGTGCTTCTTTCGTGACAACATACGGAATAGTACAGGCTACACCGTGATTTTTCTCTCCAGGTGTGCCTGATGGCACACCTATTTTTTGTTAAAGAACGGACGGATCGAATGACCAGCGTCGTTGAGATATTCAAAGAGACACAGTGGAAGAAAAGAACACTTTTGAATTCCCTGATACTGGCTGTATTTGCAGTATCGATTCTTTCGTTGATGGTGGGTTCGATATCGGTATCGGTCTCCGATGTGCTACTCGCAATAGGGCACAGTATTCTGCCTAATCATATCCCGGAGCCACAGTATGCTGCCGCTTCAGTCATAATCGTGAAAATAAGGATGCCGAGAATATTGTTGGCGATCATCGCCGGAGTCAGTCTCGGTATCGCAGGTACAGTGATGCAAGGTACACTGAGAAACCCTCTGGTGAGTCCGTTCACATTGGGTCTTTCATCTGCGGCCGCTTTTGGTGCGGCGGTCTCGATCGTACTTGGCAGTTCTTTGTTCGGAGCATATGACCTATCCGTTAATATCGCAGGGCAGGTTTTTCACAAAACCGATGTTCTCAGAATATCGATGGCGTTCATATTCGGAATGTTGAGTGTGGTCATAATAATTCTGATGTCCAGGAACAAACGTATGTCGCAATCGACGCTTATACTTTCAGGTGTGGTGATAAGTTATCTTTTTCAGGCCGGAATAATGTTCCTGAAGTATATCTCCGACAACGATCAGCTTCGAGAGGTCACCTCATGGCTCATGGGTGGACTCGGTATTGCGGATTGGAGTACCGTAATAATATTGGCACCGATCGTGCTGCTGTCAACATACCTCATGATGGTATGCTCCGTGCAGTTCAACACAATGAGCTGTGGGGATGAAGTGGCTCAGAATCTCGGTGTTGATGTCAACAAGCTCAGACGTTATTCGTTGCTGGTTGTTGCATTTTCGGTGTCTGCATGTATGTCCTTCACTGGTGTCATAGGTTTCATAGGACTGATGGCGCCGCACATATGCAGGATGATCATCGGCAACGATCACAGATATCTGATGCCATGTTCTGCTGTAATGGGTGCCCTGATTCTGTTGACTTCAGATACCGTTGGTCGTGTTATTACCGCTCCCGAGGATATGCCAGTCGGAGTGATAATGTACATAATAGGCGGCGCATTCTTCCTATATCTGGTGGTAAGGGGAAAGGGAAGGGGGATAGAATGACGTTGAATATCGAGTGTGTGCGCATAGGCTATGGTGATTTAGAGGTAATTCATGACATAAGTCTGAAGATACACAGGGGTGAGATAGTTTCGCTGTTGGGACCTAACGGCTCAGGTAAATCCACATTGATACGGGCAACCGCAGGAATGCACAAACCCACGTCCGGTAGGATCACGGTGGACGGTAAGAGTATCGGCGATATCTCAAACACAAATTTGGCAAAGACCATAAGTTATGTCCCGCAGCAGTATACGAGTATGCCCTGTACGACCGTCATGGAGGCTGTTCTAATAGGCAGAAATCCATACATAAATTGGATGCCGTCCGAAGAGGACCTGAGGATAGTGGAAAAGGCTTTAAAAACTATGCACATCGAGGATTTGGCAGAGAATGATGTCAATAAATTATCGGGTGGACAGAAGCAACGGGTCTATATTGCCAGGGCTTTGTGTCAAACTCCGAATTTTTATCTCTTTGATGAGCCTACAAGTGCATTGGACCTAAGATATCAGCTTGAAACTATGAAAATAATGAAAGATGTGGTATGCAAAGACGGCGTAGGTATGATGATAGCCCTGCACGACCTAAATCTGGCTCTACGTTTTTCTGACAAGATTGCAATGATAAAAGATGGCGAATTGTACGCATATGGCAATTCGTCAGATGTGATCAATGAGAGATCCATACTGGATGTATACGGGATAAAGGCCAAGATAACAGAGGTCGATGGAGAGTCATTCATGCTCCCGTTCGGGTCTTCCGATGGATGAGGTCTCAGCAGAAGAATACCGAAAAAGTCGCTGGCCGAAATACTGATCTGTGATTTCATGTACTGCTAGAACAAATTAAGAAAGGGACGGTCATGGATGATATGCGGGGACGGGCTCGTATTAGGATGGACGGGATTATGAAATCTCGTCGGTTGCAACGGATGCAGAAAAAGTTCACGCGACTGGAGAATGTTTAGAACGGATCGGTGTTCATCGGATTTTTTCGATTTTTTTCGTTGCTGTACAAGTCCTCTTTCCGTGTCTTTCTGATAAATTTTTGGCCACGAATGCGATAAGGAAAGCAACCGTGATGGTTATGGTGACCGTACCTCCCGGTGGAAGATCAAAGTTTATGGCAAGGATCAGGCCTAACAAGGAGAATACGATCGACAGTACTATCGAGGACAGCATCATCTCTCCCAGGCTGCTGGAAAAGAGATTCGCCATCGCTGCAGGTATGGTCATCAGGGCTATTATCAGGACTATCCCCACTATGTTCGTTATCATAACGCATGTTATTGCCACCATAAGGTACAGGAGCGTTTTCATGAGGTTCACATTTATGCCGGTTAGTTTGGCGTGCGTCTCATCAAAGGTCAGAAGTTGGAGATCTCGATAGAACCAGAGAACAATAGCCGATATCGCAACAGTCACAGTGACCATCAGAAGTATATCGGTCTGTCCGACCAGCAGCACATCTCCGAAGAGTATGCTCTCATACGATCTGGGTGTGACCACGGAATAATCCACGAGATTCATGAAGATGACACCTATTGCCATGCCTGCCGCCCACAGCACACCAATCACTGAATCCTGTCCCAGTCTTCTGGATATCGTCGGTATGGACAGGACCAATGCCGAGATCACTGCGAACAACAGTGCTCCGTCCATTGGCGTGAACCAGGATACTAACAGAACGGACTCCAGATAGTATGCCAGGCCGATACCTCCGAACATCGTGTGGGCTATGCCTCCGGTCACAGAGACCATTTGTTTAACCACCACATATGTACCTATGACGCCGCACAACACACAGGCGACGGTCGTTGCAATGAACATATTCTGTATAAGCGGCATTGACAGCATGGAGATCCAATCACTCATCCGAACAGCCTCCGAGTGTATGGAGGAATTCCGGTGCGCAATGGAATCCCAGATTCACCATCTCCTGGGTTATCTCCGGAGAGTCATTGGATATGAGTCTGCGGTTCATGCATGCCACTCTTTTAACGTCATGTGATATGCTTCCTATGTCATGCGTGATTATCATCACGGCTACGCCTTCGGAGTTGGCTTTGCGCAATATGTCATATGTGCAGTTCTTCATCGACGGGTCCAAATTGGCGGTTGGTTCATCAAGCATCAGGATAGAAGGTAAAGGGGCCAGGGCTCTGGCTAAGAGCACCCTCTGGAGCTGACCTCCTGAAAGGTCGCTGATCCTCCTTTTACGAAGGTCGTGGATCTCCGCATATTCCATAGCTTTCTCGGCCATGTCTTTTTCTTCACGGTCGTAGTTGGGTCTGAATCCTTTGTAAGCCCTTAGACCTGAGAGGACGACCTCCTCAACCCGTATGGGATAAGCGGAGTCGAACATTCCGTTCTGCGGAACATAGCCTATGTTCCTTGCACCTGTGGACGGCGGTTCACCGAATATCGTAATGCTGCCTGAGATCGGTTTTATGAGACCGAGCACGGTCTTGAAAAGCGTACTCTTGCCACCTCCGTTCGGACCTATCACGGCCAGAAAATCATGTTCTCTCAGTTCGAGGTTGACATTCTCTATTGCCGGTGCTCCATCATAACCGGATGTGAGATTCCTGATCTCGATAGGCAGCGTCCACATCACCCTTCCATTCCATCCGAAAACGCATTCACCGCATATTCCAGGTAGTTCACCCAATTTATGGCCAACGGATTTATCTCCACAAGCGTGATTTGAAGGTCTAAGGCATCCTCGAGATCGGTTTCGCTTACAGAGAGATCGTTCACAGATGCGACATATATCGTGACCTTTCCATCCTCTGCTCCGTCATTTATTATCTGTATGGCCTCAGTGGTCAGGCTGGTCTCCATGGCTTCCATAAGTTCGTTCTGTTCTATTCCATAAGGAGTGAGAAGATACGCCCATGCAGGATGCCATATAATTATATCGGTAACACCTAGATCTGAAAGTTTCTCATCTGCCAGATCCTGTATCTCATCGGTTTTTTCAGTATAACTATCGTAACCGGACTCAAATGTCTCTGCGTCATCGGGATAATATTCCAGCAAAGTATCCTTAACTACTTCTGCAAAGGCGGAGAGATTTGAAGGTGAGGTCCAAACATGAGGATCCCATTCCTCTCCCTCTTCACTTCCTTCCAGAAGGGTTATGTTGGACTCTTCGCACATGTTCACCATATCCAGATTCGGACAGTTCTCAGCGATGATGCTGAGCGTGGTACCAGATTCCCATTCCACTCCAGAGCCTATGTAGAAATATATGGATGCATCCGCCGCACCAATGATGGTCGAAGGCGTTACGTTCGTGCCATGTGGGCTACTGCCCGCACTCACGAACGAGACAACGTCATACTCATCACCGCATATCTCCTGGACCATTTCCTGTTGCCAGCTCATAGTCACATATATCTTTTCTTTAGTGTCATTGTTGTTTTCAAAATGATCGGTAAAAATCACTACTGCTGCACAGGTCACCAGAACCGCTGCGGCAACAATTGCCAAGATCTTCTTATTCATACGTATCGTCGGCAAACCATATCATCATATTATTAAACTTTATGCAAATTATTATTAATAAATAATATCAAAATGATAGTTTGTTAATAACAACTTTTTAGAGATATTCTTCAACATCGGGGTAAACGAAATCATGAACAGACAAGACGTCTGTCTGAAAACAGATTAAAATGTTTGGAAATCCTTCAGGTCCTGAGACCTCTCTTTGCAAACAGCATCCCTATGATGGTGAATGCGGCGGCCACACATACGATGACAATGACATCCTGCCCCACCGATAGACCCGGTACGGATACCAGTGCACTTGGAACGTCGATGGATACTCTGCGAATCGCATCGGCAGCGTAGGTTAGCGGATTGAGATCGGCTATTATCTGAAGCCACCGTGGGAAAGAAGAGGTCGGGAACATAAGACCGGATGCCATCATCAGCGGTAGATTCAGAAGAACATTGATGCTCATAAGGGCATCCTGATTCTTCACGACCAATCCTATGCTCACGAACATCGATGAAAAGGTCATCGATGTACATACTACGACCAATATGATGATCAAGAAGCTCAAGACGCTGAAATCGGATGAAAGATTAAGTCCGAGTAGCAGTGCTATGCCCAGCATTATGAGCGATTGTATCAATGTCTTTATGGCCGTGGACAGGACCCTTGCAAGCGGTATGACGCCGCGCGGTATCGGTGTGACCTTCAGTTTATCGAGGAATCCGAATCTTCTGTCCCAAACCAGTGACATACCGGAGTTCATGGCAGTGGAGAGCGCGGACATGACCACAATGCCCATCGCCAGGAAACTGAAGTAATCCACATCTCCCATCGATGATATGAATCCGGACATGGCGAATCCGAAGAGCGTTAACCAGATCAGCGGCATTATGAATGTCATCAGGATCTGCGATTTACTCCTGTACCAATGTCTTAGTTCTCTTTTCGTCAATGACCACGTTTGCCTGAGGTATGCGCCGTCCATTTCAGCGCCTCCTGATCATCTGATTCATTTCATTGTGGACCTCTGCTCTTCCGGTGGATTCATTCT
The DNA here is from genome assembly GCA_041669745.1 of Candidatus Methanomethylophilaceae archaeon. Taxonomy (GTDB): domain Archaea; phylum Thermoplasmatota; class Thermoplasmata; order Methanomassiliicoccales; family Methanomethylophilaceae; genus JBAZDV01. The sequence goes on from JBAYAO010000036.1 coordinate 7,077, forward strand.
TCAATGATTTCCCTGTGTAGTGCAGGAAGACCTGATTCATGCTCGGTTTGTGCAGGGATATGGAACTGATGATCCAACTGTTCTTCGAGATCTTCGAAAGCAGATCCGTCATTGCTTCATCGCCGTTCTTGACGGTCACCCTGTATTCGAAACCGGTACGTTCGACATTCGATACACCGTCGATGGTCATTATGTCGGATGTACGGTCTTCGCCTTCGATGGTAGCGTATATTATGTCACCGCCGAGAGAGGCTTTGAGTTCGTCAGGCGTCCCTATTATCGCGATCTTGCCGTTGTCGATGATCGCAATCCTATCGCAGAGTGAATCGGCCTCTTCCAGGTAGTGTGTCGTAAGGAACACGGTCATGCCGTTTTCATTCTTCATGTTCCTGATGTATTCCCATATTATCTCTCTGGTCTGGATATCGAGGCCCAGAGTAGGTTCGTCAAGGAACAGGATCTTTGGTCTGTGTATCAGTCCTTCTGCAAGTTCCAATCTTTTTCTCATACCTCCGGAATAGGTATCCACCCTCCTGTCGGCCGCATCTTCCAATTTCATTATTTTCAAAAGTTCGTCGATACGCGTTTTAGCGGTGTCTCTCGGCACGTTGTAAAGGTCGGAATGAAGTTCCATGTTCTCCCTTCCCGAGAGTTCATCGTCTGCGGTCAGTGACTGCGGAACCAAACCGATGGTTTTTCTGACCTCGGTGGAATCCTTCATAACATCGTATCCTCCGATGGTAATCGTACCGGATGTCGGTGTCAACAATGTCGTGATCATCGAAATGGTTGTGCTTTTGCCTGCACCGTTGGGTCCCAAGAATCCGAATACCTCTCCTTCTCTGACATCGAAACTGATATCGTCAACGGCAAGGACGTCCTTGCCGTACATCTTTCTGAGGTCGTGTATCTCTATTATGTTGTTCATATCACTCATTCCTCTGCTCATCATTGATCTTCTTCCGTATTTTCTCGATCACCGTCTTTATCATCGCAATCTCCTCCTCTGTCAGGTCCTCCATCAAAGCGGTATAGAACTCTTTGATCGATGATATGGCAAGAGTTCTCATTTTCATACCGTCCTCCGTTAGGCGGATTGAATACATTCTCTTGCAACAACTTGTATTCTCAACGAGGTTCTTCTCAATCAATGATTTCACGACCCGTGTGGTCAGAGATTTATCGGTGCTCACACGTTCTGTAAGATCCTTCAGAGAGATTCCATCGGTGTATCCGATCTCTATCAGAAAGGGAGTATAGGATGCGGAAATACCGGTGCCGTACAGTTTTCTATTCATAGCAGTTTCAAAATATCGTTTGAACAGCGGCGGAAACAATTCGTTCTCCATTTCTTCGGTCATGAATATCGATCAGTTGACGTATCAACCGTTTTCATTAATATAATTGTCTGAGCGTCCTGTCCGAACCAAGGACCGTTGCAGCAGAAACGGACACACCATCCGAAAGTTCACAGAGCGGACAGTCGAACGAGAAATCATATTATGAATTCTGAGAAAACAGGTGTGTGGACATTCGTACGGTCCTGAATTTTTCTGAGAAAAGTGAGATCAGAGACAGGAAAGTGCGACTCGGTAAAGAGTTTCAATGATTAGAACAATTCCCGTGTCAACATCGCTTTTGAGAATAAACCACCGGTAATCATCGCTGTCATTTCTGTGTCAGAATAACAACGATGCAGAGGATCGGTATGTTTCTTTCTGAAATTTTTAAAAAACATTCGTGACCTGTCAAGAAGGTTTATATGCGTAGTTAATATTGGCACATACATCCAACTCAATCAATAGGTTGAGTAGTTTCATTTGGGGGCAAAAAATGGACAACAAATACATAGCGATATTCGTAGTTGCTATTCTCGCATTATCGGGGGTCGGGGTATATCTCGCATACGGTAACAACCCGAGCGACGAACCAACGACGATAACCATCGTTGATGCCAAAAACAACACGATCGAACTTTCAGAACCGTTGGATAAGGTCGCCATCGTGAATACCAACATTCCGGTCGCGATGAGGATCCTCGGCCTCACGGACAAGGTCGTAGGGATAGATACATCGACACTCAGCAAGAATGACAACGCAGAGGTGTTCACAAACGCAGTGGCAATCGGCGCGCGCAACGCAATAACCGGGGAGTCGATTCTGGACGCGGGTACAAATTATGTGATCACGCCTGTTTCGATGGGGATAACCTCCAACACAGATGCCATAGAGCAGATGGGCATAACGATAATCTACATCGACTGCTACGGTGAGACGGCAATAGAGGATCTCCAGAAAATTCTCACTCTGTTCGGTAACGACGGTACGGCGAAAGAAAAGTACGATGTGTTCATGGAGAATTATGACGGTATAATCTCATCTGTGGATGCAAAGGTCGCGGCGGCAGGACTCACGCAGTCGCCGGTCTTCCTCCAATGTTTCATTTCGAAGAATGCATTCTACAATCAGACTGCGGCTACAAGCAAGATGATGGAGAACATCTGCGGAAAGAACGTGTTCAATTATCTGGGTGCAAGCACCACGAACATCTCCAATGATGCTACCGATCTGGGTATAAGGGAGGTCGTCATAGCATATGACGGTTCTTCGACGACATCGATAGATTTCGTCCTGATCAGGGATTCATCCAAATACAAGGACATAGACGCATATGATCAGTTTGTTGCTATGATGGATGGTGCATACGCTTCGCTTTCTGCTGTTCAGGACGGTGATGTCTACGTCATGTACACCGATATCATGTCCGGATACCTTTCATATGTGGGATATGCTGCCATGGCGGAGATATTCGGTGTCGACACAGGATTGGATTTTGCATCCATGATCAGTGATTTCAACGATTCGTACGGAACGGATTATCGTACCACGGAACTTCTGATCAAAGTGGCTGCTGATGGTACGCCAGAGGAACTGCTTTCATAATGGGGGTACACCCCTCTTTTTTTCTTCAACGGGATTCCGATGTCCGAAGCAGCAGATACGAAGGACAGAAGGCTGAGACTTCTTGAGATTCTGAAAAACAACGAGTTCGACGACAGTTTGGAAGGTCGGTATTACACAAGTCAGAGGAAGAAGATACTCTACATTCTGATCCTTATCGTGGTCATATTCTTCACTTCAGTGATCGCATTGAGCATAGGTGCGGTGGACATACCTTTGACGGAGACTCTGAAGGCGATAGGCCATGCGCTGTTTCCATGGTGGATAGGGAATCCATCAGAGAGCTACTATTCGACGATATTGTTCAAGGGCAGGCTCCCGCGTATATGCCTGACCATACTCACGGGAGTTAGTCTTGCCGCCGCGGGGCAGATAATGCAAGGTATACTGAGGAATCCATTGGTGAGTCCGTTCACATTGGGTGTCTCCACGGCCGCATCTTTCGGTGCGGCGATGTCCATAGTTTTCGGTGCGGCGATATTCGGTTCTGTGTACTACATGACGTTTACCATCGGGAGCATGACGATGAATATATCGGACATAGCGACCGCTTTGTTCGCCTTCATCTTCGGATTGATAAGCATCGGCATAGTGTTGCTGCTGACGAGGAGGAACTATGTATCGCGTTCCGTCGTAATTCTCTCGGGTGTCGTGATCAGTTATCTGTTCCAGGCGGGCATAATGCTTGCAAAATACATGTCAGACGATGACTCTCTCAGAGAGATAACCCTCTGGATCATGGGCGGAATGTGGAACGCTACGTGGGCATCTGTATTCGTTACATTGCCGGTGGTAATCGTCTGTGTTATATTTTTGGAAAAGATGGCAATAGACATAAACACGCTGTCATCGGGCGATGAAGTGGCCTCGAATCTGGGCGTGGATGTTCAGAAACTCAGACGCAACGGACTCATAATCAGTACATTGGTGACATCTGTGTGCATAGCGTTCACAGGGGTCATCGGATTCATAGGGCTTATGGCTCCGCATATATGCAGGATGATGATCGGAAACGATTGCAGGTATCTGTTGCCGACGGCCGCCTGCATGGGTGCGCTGATATTGCTGATATCCGACACAGTGGCAAGGGTGGTGATCCGTCCGGACGATCTCCCTGTAGGGATCATAATGTACGTACTCGGAGGGATATTCTTCATCTGGATGGTCACCAGCAAGAACTGGGGGAAGAGAGTATGAGGATGGATGTGGAAGACGTTTCCCAGGGTTACGACGAGAAATTGATACTGGAAGACATCTCATTCAGTGCCGAGTCTGGTGAATTGATAACGATACTCGGTCCTAACGGAAGCGGAAAATCCACGTTGATAAAGACGATCTGCAACATAATGGCCCCAAGGACGGGTTCCATCAGGATAGACGGCAACGATGTGGGTTCAATGGAAAAGAAGCAATTCGCCAGGATGGTGGGATATGTTCCGCAGGCCTCTGTATTCTTCAGCTATACGAGTGTCTATGAGACGGTTCTTCTAGGCAGACGTCCATATATAGAATGGTCATACAGCAGGGAGGATCTCAACATAGCCGCCAATGCGATGATCGCCATGAAGGTCGATGAATTCGCCGACAAATATGTCACAGAACTTTCCGGCGGTCAGATGCAGAGAGTATTCATAGCCCGTTCGCTTGCTCAGGATCCCAATTTCTATATCTTCGACGAGCCCACCAGTTCTTTGGATCTGAAGCATCAGCTTGACACTATGTTGATAATGAGGGACATAATAAGAAGGGAGAACTCGTGTCTGATAGTCGCTCTCCACGATCTCAATCTGGCACTCAGGTTCTCCGATAAGATAATGGTCCTGAAGGACAGACGCATCTATGATTTCGGAACGGCAGACGAGGTGGTCACGCCTAAGATGGTCGAGGACGTTTACGGTGTCCCGGCAGAGCTGGTCAGCGGCAAGCACGGGAAGTACATCCATCCGTACTCCGAGAAAGGATCGGATGGATGATCGGTCAGACCCTGCCCTGTATCACCGTGATATGGACGGGATTGTTGGCGATCATGAGATGGTAATCACCTGCGAGTCTCGATCTTGAGGAATTGATGCAGGCGGTCTCTTCTCTAAGGCCTAGTTTTTTGACGCATCGCAGAGTCTCGGAGACCGTTTCCAGGGTGATGGAGTTCATCACGATCCTGATCTTCGGATTCTTATTCAACAGGACGGTCAGTATCTCCTCCATGTTTCCTGAGGACCCGCCGATGAATGCATGTGTCGGTACGGGAAGATCCGCAAGCATGTCAGGAGCGGATCCTTCGACGACCACCAGATTCGGTGTGCAGAATTTTCTTCTGTTCTGGTGTATGAGCGATATGGCTTCCTTCTCTTTCTCTATGGCGAATACCTTGCCGTTCACTGCTATCAATGCCATCATTATCGATACAGAACCGGTTCCAGCGCCGACATCATAGATCACCGAGTCATCGGACAATTCGAGTTTGGCGACCGAGAGCGTTCTTATCTCGGCTTTGGTCATAGGTGCATCTCCTCTGATGAAATCCTCGTCGCGTATGTTCATAGGCACGGAAGTGATCGGCCTTTCGTTGACTATCAATGTCACACAGAGTCCCGACAGTCCGGCATCTAGTATCTCCGAAGGATTACCACGTACTATGAGCTCGTTGGGATTTCCCAGGTTCTGAGCGGCGATCATCTGCACATCCATCCCGTAGAAGAGCAGGTCGTTGCAGAGTTTCTGCAATCCCTCTTTGCCCCTGACCAGGGTGAACACCTTTCCGTGACGTCGAACCTCTCCGATTATGTTCGCACTGTCGTCGGAGTGTGCGCTCATCAGAAAAACATCATCCCAGGGGATGTTGATCCTCGAGCAGAAATAGACCACCGATGAGATACCGCATACTGA
>JBAYAO010000037.1:0-12565 GCA_041669745.1 Candidatus Methanomethylophilaceae archaeon
GAGACGCCCCCGTATACCATACCCGGAAACCTCCTTGCACTTACAAGGGCCGCCAGAGACTTTGGTACGTACGGGACCTGCTGAGGTGATAACATGGATTTCATAATATCTGATGCAGTTAAGGAAGTCATTGAGAAGAGAGGCCTGAAAGTCGACGATGTCAAGAAAGTCATTTCTGACGCAGGCGACGACAGGATATACAACGGCTCCAAGTTCATCGCGAAGAAAGAAATCGGCGATATCACCGTCTATGCGGATTACTCCGTCAAGGGAGACAACGTTACCGTTAATGCTGGATACTGTCACAAGATGAAGATCCAGGGTATCGTTCTCGAAGGAGAAGACACCGAGTGGAAGTACTGCAAGAACGGTGCGGTCGTCAAGAAAGGACACACAGACCTTTCCTACATAGGTGCCACAAGGTCCGGACCTTCGCTCGTCGAGCCCGTATCCGGCCAGTCCTGGATAGAAGAGTATCTCGCAGCCGGTGCACTTACCGCAGCAGAGGGCCTCTTCCAGCAGAAGAGAGCTTAAGCTCGATTCTTCGCAAGAAAACTTAAACCTTTTCCTTTTTAGTATTTTTGTAATGATTAACGATAGTACACCTTATTATTGAGAAATGTGTTGTCGGTGTGATCCGCATGTCCGAGAAGATTGGTGAAACGTCCGCATTGTGTCCAGAGTGTATGAAGACAATCACGGCTGAGAAGATAGTCGAGAATGATGACGTGTATATTGTCAAGACCTGTCCCGAACACGGGACATGGAAGGTCAAGATCTGGTCCGGTGCAGAGCATTACAAGTATCTATATGAATTCGCCGCCGTTACGAAAACACCGGAGAAGTATGCGGTACATGATGTCAAGGATTGTCCCCACGAATGCGGTCTGTGCGACAAGCATATGCAGCATTCCTGTCTGAATGTCGTAGAGGTCACCAATCACTGTAATCTGAATTGTCCGATCTGTTTTGCAACGGCGAACGGGTGCGGTTACGATTTTCATCCAGATCTAGGACAGATCAGAGGTATGTTCCAAACGGTCATCGATTATGTGAAGAGTCCCAGATGTGTCCAGATCTCAGGAGGGGAGCCCACCGTAAGGGACGATCTTCCGGAGATTGTGAAGATGGCCAAGGATATGGGAATCGAGCACATAGAGATCAATACCAATGCGATCCGCATAGCGAAGGATATGGAATATCTGAAAAAACTGAAGGAAGCAGGTGTGGATGATTTCTATCTGCAGTTTGACGGCACGGATGATGAGATATACCTTAAGACGAGAGGAAAAGCACTGTTTGCCGTGAAAGAACAGGCGATCAGGAACTGTTCCGAGGTAGGCATAGGCGTCACACTCGTGGTCACCGTTTCTCCGGACATCAATCTATATCATGTAGGGGATATCATAAGATATGCTGCTTCAAAGGTTCCGACAGTGAAAGGTGTACATTTCCAGCCGATATCGTATTTCGGCAGGTATCCGGTAGATCCGAAAGATGAGAATCGTGTATTGTTACCAGATCTGGCCCGTGCCATCGAAGTTCAGACAAAGGGGATGCTCAAGGCAGACAATTTTCTGCCGACGTCATGTTCGAACGTCCACTGCGATATGAAGTCACTTTCAGTCGTCCTTCCGGACGGGTCCTTGTTTCCACTTACAACGATGGCACTCGGACCACCTGCAAAGACGGATAATATCGCGAACAAGACCAGAAACGAGGTATCGAAGTTCTGGCATTTCATCGAGGATTCGATGGACGGCGACGCGATAGAGAACAAAGATGATGACAGGACATGGAAAACCTTCGTCAATAGGGCGAAGACCCACTATCTCACCGTTTCCGCGATGGCATTCCAGGATGTCTGGACGGGTGAAGTGGAAAGATGGGAGCGCTGCTGCATCCACGTGGTGACGTTAGACGGGAGAATGGTTCCATTTTGCTTGTTCAATACCACGGCCAAGGACGGAACGACGCTGTATCGCAAGAAGACATTCTGTCAGTGAATGCAAAAGGTACAGTGGGCTCTACGGACCGTAAAGGGTCGAAGACCCTCATCTTCTGTAATATCCGAAGGATTTATGGTAGCCGCTGACTATGTTATTCATGTAATTGCCGAGGAATTTCTCCTTTTCCTTGGTATTGACCACGAAACCGTTGATCGGAAACTCTGCATCGCAATGCACGCACCTGACGAATTTGCAATTCTGGTTCGCCTGAGGACACGCCCTGCAGGCAATGGCTCTAGATTGAAAGAGACTGAATTCTTTTCCGCACCTAGGACATGTAAATCTGTGTGTGGCTGAGAGCATCTGCGGTGTAACGCCTGCCCTTGCCATTTCTGGAGTCAAAGTCATCTATAAACCTCTAGCACTTCCCCTAATGCGGTTCGGATATATACAATAAACGGGAATTCCAACAATCATCATCTGGATATGTTGTATACGGCCGTCCGATAAGATAAAATCCCTCCATGTCATGGGAAGGGCCATGGGCGCATGGGAGTCGATGAAGTTATTCATAATAAGGCGCAGGTTATTGGCAAATATGATCCCCAGGGGTTGCAAGAATCCGCTAGAGGAATGGATGGCAATCAAGGCCCGTATGACATTCAAGAAGAATCGCGAACTTAGAGAGGAGATCGGTAGGAAGACGCTGGAAGACGTCTCTCGCGAAGACTTTGAGAAATATCAGATGTTCAGATTCAGGGAGCAGATGCGGTATGCTGAGGAGAATTCCCCGTATTACCGGAATAAATTCAAAGATGCGGGCGTCAGGCCCGAAGACATACGTTCTTACGATGATCTGGAAAGGGTCCCGTTCACAGAGGCATCCGATCTGGCAGCCGATTCCTCATATTTCTTTGCGGTGTCAAGGACAAAGATGGTAAAAGAGTTCACAACGACCGGGACGACGGGTCACAGAAAATCAATAGGGTATACGGTCAATGACCTGGTGTCAAAGATAGATATCGTCGCATCCGCACTCAGGGACATAGGAATGACCGAGAAGGATTCCCTGCATGTGATGTTCCCTATGGTGACAGCGTGGGATCCAAGTCTCATGATGGTCGGTGCCTGTAAAGTTCTGGGTTATGGGTCTTCCGTCTGTTCTGATACTAGTATGGATGTTCAGATGAAGACTATGAAAGATGCCGGAACCACGTATATCATCGGACTTCCTTCTTTCATCTATCGTGTAACGGCGCTCATGGGCGAAGATGTGGATCTTAAAAGTATGGGCATCAGGAAGATCATCTCGACATCCGAGCCTTTGTCCGAGAGCATGAGGCACTCGATTGAAAGGGCATGGGGGTGCAAAGTGATCGATGTGTGGGGGATGACAGAGTTCGGATTGGCATGTGCTGTGGAATGCGATGAGCAGAACGGTCTTCATACGGACGAAGCGAACATGTTGTTCGAGATCGTTGATTCAGAGACAGGGAAGCATGTTCCAGCGGGACAGAAGGGCGAGATGGTGATATCATCATTGAATGCAGAAGGAACCGTTCTTCTGAGGTACAGGACTCGGGATATTGCGGCAATGTTGGATCCGCCTTGCAAGTGCGGCGCCCATTTCAATAAGAGACTGGTGAAACCGAGCGGAAGGCTGGACCTTCAGTTCAAGGTGGGGATGGGATATAAAGTGTATCCAGTGTTGTTCGATGAGGTCCTGTTCTCAAATCCGGCCGTGATCGATTATCAGATGAAGATCACAAAGGAAGGATACAAAGATGTCCTTACGTTCGAAATCGAAGCCACTGACGAAAGCGATACGGTAAGGAAGATCATTATCGATGCAATAAGTGCCATATCAGAGATAAAGAACGGTTTGGAGGACGATCTGATCGATGTGCCGAAGGTGGTATTCACGGATATAGGCTCAATGGAATACGCAGCAAAAGCCAAGAAGATAGTGGATCTCAGAGGGAATTTCGACAAAGAATGAGGTCAGATGCCTTTTGCCGCTCTGATGACATCGGTTATCAGTGTCCTATCCGAACATTGCTCTATGAAAGTTCCGGTGACGATGATGTTGGCACCTGCCTTCCTGGCGGCTTCGGCAGCCTCAGGGGTCCTTATCCCTCCGCCGACGATCAACGGGATGGTGACCGTATCCCTCACAGCACTGATCATTCTGGGCGGCACGGGCTCATCGGCTCCGCTTCCTGCCTCAAGATATACGAAGTTCATGCCCAGATACTCGCAGGCCAGAGCATAGGCTGCAGCGCTCTTTTGATCATCTCTCTTTATGGGTTTCGCTTTTCCGACCTCGGCGACCTTCATTCCAGGTTCAACGATTATGTATCCCATGGAAATCGGTTCCATTCCCAGCTGTTTGATGATGAGACTCGCGTAAGCTTGAGCGCCGATCACCATTCCTAGGTCAGTGCTATTCACCATACTCATGAAAAAGAGGGCGTCGCATTTTTCGGGTAATGCATGGGGTCCGGCAGGAAAATAGATGACAGGTAATTTTGTCGCCTTTTTGATGGCCATTGCGGTTTCATTCACGTTCTCCGTCGTGATTCCGGTAGATCCCCCGATCATAATGGCATCTGTGCCTGCTTCTTTGCATTCCAAGGCGATTCTGGCGGCCTCTTCGGCTGATTGTTTATCAGGATCGAGGAGGGTCATGTGAAGTGTTCCTTTTTTTATCCTATCCATAACATACTCTTTTACCGTCATCTTATATCACTCCGAGTATGAATGCCACAAGTGCTATCATCATGGCAAATTTTGCAGTTTTTTGAGCCTTGTGGGGGTTATTGAAAAGAATTAAAGCGGCGTATATAAACATTGCATCTGCTACCAGAACGGTCAAGTAGAGGTATCCCAGGTCGTTGTTCAGTACGGGCAATAGGCTCAATGCCGGTCCGGCCACAAAGAAGAAGGCCGCAATAAATCCCGCGTTCTTCTTTCCGACCCTCATCGGAAGGGTGGATCTTCCTTTGTCACCGTCTACATCTTCGATGTCCTTCGTTATCTCACGGCCGATGGATACAAGGGTTGCCAACAATGCGACCACATAGCTGTTCTCTATATGCCCTACTATTGCACCCCCCAGGAGAAATATCATCCCCGTGAGCACTGCGATTGTGACATTTCCGATGAATCCTCTTTGCTTCAACAGTAATTCGTATGAGATCATCAGGACAGATGCTACGATGACAATGATCGTCGAAAGCGGATCCTTCAAGAGGAGTGAAAGTATACATGCGGCCAACAACGTGCCTGTGCCCACATACAGTGCATCCTCCGGCTTCATCCTTCCGGACGGTATGGGCCTGTCCGGATGGGATATCGTATCGATGTCCTTGTCGATATAGTCGTTTATGGAATTTCCGCCAGCGATAAACAAGGTGACCACGAAGCAGGAGATGAGTACGTTCTCCCAATAATTGCCGATATTCAATCCCACAGCTATGAAGGCTGAGACGAATATACCGACGATGCCCATGAGACAGTTACCCAATCTGAACAACTGGAGATACTTATTCACGGACCCTCATCCTGATTGTTCCATATAATCATTGGTTTTTCTGAATATGTGATAGTATCTAGACAGGGACCCGTGGACCCTTTGAATATGAACGCACTCTTTCCTCATAGGGCCATACGAGATCTCGTGTGGCAACACCACACCGACCGTGTGATCCATCTTCAGTGTTTCTCGGAATGATACCATAGCTCTTCCGTAGATGCTGTCGATATCTTCACCGCCTGTATGTGTGGACCTTCCATACGGGGGATCGCAGGCTATTCCGTCGACCTCGCCGAATCTCTCGAATGTCCTGGATACATCCAGTACATCGGAATCATACAGTTCAAGATCGTAAAAATCCATGTTTTCCCGTGTTCCGTCGATCATCTCCTGATCGAAATCTGATGCAATCGGCTTCATACCCATGAATGCCGCTTCTATGACTATTCCACCCGTACCGCAAAAAGGATCCAACACGACACTCCCACGTTTCACCCCGGTAAGGTTGATCAACGCCCTAGCGTACCTTGGGTGCAGAGATATCGGTGAGAAGAACGGTCTCTCTCCGACCTTTCTCGTTTCAAGTATATCTCTGTTGATCGTTCTCTGACCCAAGAAGACATGGATCTTGTCGCTCATGAACATCCATACCTCCTGTTCAGGTGTTTTTAGATCTACATCATTCTTCTTTGAAAGTATCCCGCCCAACTTTCTGATTAGGTCCTGAGAATCTATATTTTTCATTTTCCCCTCGAATCTCTTTCCTCTTACGGCAAACGATCCTTCGGGAATGGTGATATCGTTGAACCCTGAGAGATCATCAGGATTGAAGGAGCCAAGATGTCTTCCTATCCTATGCGTCAGAGAGATTCGATCCGCAATGTCATCCAGATGTTCTTCATCAAATGATGCAACGACGTAGCCCGGGCCTTCGGCGATCAGATTGTATGAATCGGTCTCGGCTTCTATGCATTTCAAAGCCTCGGCCGAGCACATCGTCTTATGTTCGCCTGAAAGCTCGAAGAAGAAGGGGGAGTTCACGCCCCCCTGATTGGGTTTTAGTCTTTAATACCATCTTCGGTGATCATGAACACGGCCTCTCCCTCTGGGAGGTTGGGCGAATCGATGAGTCTTGCGATCCTCTTTCCAGCCTTTCCCTTGCGGAGATAGAGGCGGAATGTTGCGGTATGACCTACAATATTACCGCCGATGGGTCTCGTAGGGTCTCCGAAGAATGCATCGGGTTTTGCCGATACCTGGTTTGTGACCACAATGACGGCATTGTTCAAAGTGCTGAAATTCAGCAGATCGTGCATATGGCGATTCAGGATCTGCTGTCTTTCTGCGAGAGCGCCCCTTCCGACATATTCAGCTCTGAAATGTGAGGTAAGGGAATCCACGATCATCAATCTGACTTTTGTTTCCTGTGCAAGCTCAAGTGCTTTATCAACAAGAAGTATCTGATGTTGAGAGTTGAACGCTCTAGCAACATGTATTCTTCTGAGGACAGCATCTGGATCTACACCGAGGTAGTTGGACATCTGTATGATCCTTTCCGGTCTGAATGTATTCTCGGAATCGATGATTATGACATCGGAGTCCAGTCCGCCTTTTTCTTCGGGGAGTGTTGCATTCACTGCCAACTGAAAACACAATTGTGTCTTGCTGCTTCCGAATTCTCCGAAGAACTCGACTATCGACTGACTTTCCAATCCGCCGTTCATAAGTTCATCTAATGCTTTTGACCCAGTTGTCAACTTAGTTATCGTTTTACGTCTTTCAAGGACCTCATCGCCGGTTTCGAAACCGCCGATGTCGGCACAGAGTTTTGCTCCTTCAATAATGTCCGCTGCTTTCTTGTCGCCGATTTCGCATTTTTCTGCAAGATCGGCAGCCGAAGCCACTGCAATGGCCATTACATCGTTGTAACCCGCTTCGTGGAGTTTCTCTGCTATGGCTGGTCCTACTCCTGGTATTTCTTCAAGGGTTTTTGCGACCATTGTTATCACTAGGTCAAGCACTCTTATTTCGGTATATAAACAAAATTGGGGGGTGACCGAAAATAGTCTTCTGCTAAGATCCCGAACGAATGCGGTTCTACCGGAGAAAGCAGCAAAAGAAATTCATTGCGGCAACTCTGAAGATATAAACATTTAAATGACAGATACAGATTGTCGAATAATGGCAAAGAAGAGGCGACGAGTAGAAAAGGATGCGAAGGAGGAGTACGAGTTTACGCCTCCAGAATTCGATGAGAAGGAGTTTATTCTCAAAGACATCTACGGATCGAAGATGCTTTTCGCAGTCACGTTACTTGCCGTTGTCATAGGTGTGCTCGCGTCGTGCATAGGAAAGGTCTGGTCGTGGTATGGCGGCCTTCTGCTGATCATAGTCGTGATCGCGGGTATGAAGCCGTTTCTCAGGATCATTAAATTGGATGCGGACCTTATCGAGCAGAAGTCGATGTTGGGCAACTACGTATTGTTCTTCCTGCTCTCGTTGGGTGTGTGGATACTTCTTATCAATCCGCCTTTCGTCTGAGTCAAACATCTTTAAATTGTTTGTAATGTCGCAGTCTTTTACACTTCCCAGCTGTGTTTCGGGTCGAGGAGCTCCGTCAGAAGTTTCGGGTCGGTGTCGTTCAATGTGGCATTATGGTCCATTATCTTCATAGTGGTCGGTTTTATCTCTCTGCCGATTCCGGCTATAGCCGCTTCATCGGTTAGCATCTCCGCTGCAGTAAAGTACATCCTCTCCGCAATCACTGTCCAATGGCCGTTTTCAATGAAAGGCTCTCCGAATTCGTTGTTTTTCCATTTTTCATGAAATGCGGCAGACGTCTTGACCCAGACCGGAGGGCCGATATGTTTGTACGTCTTCGAGAGTATGTCACGTTCTATTTCGAACACGATCACGACCTCCTTGTCCGTCATCTTGTGGACGGCCCTAAGCACATTGAACGAGAAAGCATCAAGTTTCGCGGAAAGAGCGTACTGTGTCTTCCACAGCTGTGAATGAAGGTTGTCTTCGTTCACCTCTGGTCTCGTAAATTTGACGGTCACAAGTCTTGTCCCGTGGAGCTCTGTCTTCATGATCAGTGTGTCTTTATCTAGAGGTATCCTGTCTTTTGGGAAAAAGAATTTCTCATCCGGCATTCTGATGTACGATTTGCAAGCTGTTATGAATTCTGCGAGTGTGTCGATGTGGACTGCGGATGCAACGTTCCTTCTCGGATCCACGGGATCGTAAAGTACAATCGGAGCTACCATAGGGGGGCCTCTCTTCTCTATGACGATGGTAACGCCCTCCTTCCATTCCGCTGCAGCTATGATCGCATCTATGAATCCTCCGTAATGAAGCGTTATTAGTTCGCACATGTAGCCGGAGAATCCTCTGGTGTTGGGTTCGGCCCCGTAGGTACCTATCCCCTTCATGAATTTCTTCATGAGGCGGATCTCATCCTTCATCTGTCCATCTGTCTTCGACAGTATGTAGTCGGTATGGAAAGGGGTCCTGTCCACAGAGGTAAGGAGATTCTCGGTCGATGCGATATTGTAGCATGGGACCATGTCGACATCCAGATCCTCATAAGTTCCTCTTATGTATGGATGTTCAGCATACATCTGTTCGCCGTGAAGTATGTCCTCTCCGGCCTTAAGTCCGATTTTTTCGAGTTCCTCTCTTGGGACATACAGGGGAAACATGAGGAACACATCCAGGTCGGGATCGGAAAGGAACGTTCCCTTTGCGACCGAACCTACAAATTTGACATTGATGTCCAATTTGTGCACGCTAACGTAATTCAGGACTTCCTTTTTCAAACTTTCAGCCCTGTTCAGTATACTCTCCGTCTCTTCGGCGGTGGGCTTGATCCTCTTGAGTACATCAGATTCGATGCTCATCATTCCTCCAATACTATCATCTGATTTATTCGTTGGGATTGGAAATATTAATAGGAAGAAGTCCATGGACCATTATGCGCAGATGTCCGCAGTGCGGTGCAACATACGATGACGGAAATTCCTTCTGTCTCAGGTGCGGAGCCTTACTTGTGCAGGAGGAGGGAGTTCATTTTCCACCAAAGGCCAAACAGAAGGCGGATCCTTCAAAGATCATCGCGGTCTTTGTCGCCGTCATGATAATCGCAGCCGCCATCGTGGTTCTCTATTATCCAAGGACGGAAGAGGAGGTTTCCAATAAACTGGAATTCGAATGGAAATATGACGGAACCGATTACACGTACAAACTCGAGTTGGACACCGACTACTACAATACGATGATGACGAGTACGATTAATAGAGCCGGCACCTCAGCATCGGATCGTTATGTGATAGAGGACAGCAACGGCGATGAAACGACGGTCTTCGCCGTTAAGGACTACATCGTCGTCGATGAATATATCCAAAAATTGGTGGTGGACATAACGGCTCTGTACGAGGAGAAGTACGGAGAGGGATCGCCCGCGACGGATCCGATAGGTTATGCGAATTATCTGTTAGCATTCGCACAGTATATACCGTACGATTACGAGGAAGCGGATAGTGGGAAAGACTACTGGAGATATCCGCTAGAGACATTGTACGATGGTATCGGCGACTGTGAAGACAAATCGATACTTGCGGCAGCTATGTATGCAGCCGCAGATATCGCCGATATAGTCGAAATAAGTGCGGGGGTATTCATATTGCCAAGCCATCTCATGGTTGCGGTGAACGATACCATAGGTACCATAGAGGGAGCGGTCATCCACAGCGATTATTATTCTGGCGAGACAACCAACACAACATGGAAGCTGGGAGAGATAGCAAACGTATTCGATCAATCGTATTTCCATCTGTACACCGGGTACAGTACCGAGTACTACTACGATTAGGATTGCTCTGTTATGGTGATGGTGAGTTTCACGTAACCGATGGGGGCCGAATCTCCGACAAGTTCGACGACACATTCATTATCGGATGTTTCAAAGCTCTCTAGGTTGAACAGAACGCCGCTGAATCCGGCGTATTCCGGTACAGCGCCAACGATGGTATCGGGCGTGTAGAGATCGATGGTATCGCTGACCGCTTCATTATCATTATCCAGGGTATCGAAGTCCAGCATGAATATCGTGAAGTACAGGTCATCCGGATTCGTGTCGGTGTTGAAGGAGTGTTGATTGCCCGACTGTGGGAAATACAAAGCCGGATCTGCATCATATATGCTGACATTCCATGTGCCGGAATCTCTGGAGTTCCAGCTGTATGTACCGTTCTCAATCTCCTCCAGTGTTCCGCATTCGATGACGAAGTATATCTCGGCCACACGGTCGTCCGGATCCAATTGTCCGGACGCATCAAGAACGTAGAACGAGTCGATCGTCACCGTGACCTTGTAGTCCGGTGTATCGTTCTCCGCGGGTGGTATCAGGAAAGCGACCGTTGCGATGATCATGACAATCACGAGGATTACCGAAAGTACCACGTTCAGTTTCGTCATATTGCTGTCATTCTTCGGAACGGGGGTATTCGCGGAACTCGAATCCACAGCTCTCCCGCAGTAGGGACAAACGCGATCGCCGTCATTCAGAGCTTTTCCGCAATATCTGCAAAACACCATACTATCACGTCAACGATGTCGGCCTATAAAACAACTTCATAATTCCCAATCCTTGCTCCAGTCGGGTTTGGATGGAGTGATATGACCCACGGAAAGATCCTCGAGGTCCAAGGTCATTAGGTCCTCCCCAGCGATCGTTCTGACGCCGGTCGCATTCTCGACCATGGCTGCCTGTGCAGCGGGACCGGACCTCAGCATCACTATTCCGAGGTGAACGAATATTGCGAGTTCGGGTCTGACGCGTTCGATGAACTTCCCGGCGTCCGCTGTGCACAGATGTCCCCTGATACGATTCTCGTTCGGTGTCGTCACCGGAAGAATGAGTACCTTGGATCCTATGTACTGGTCTGCAATTGTGTCAGAGTATGCTGTATCACTCACGTAGGCCAGAACGCCGTTCTCCGTGTGAAATCTGAACCCCACGTTCGTGGGATCGCTGTGATCAGCAGTCATAATCTCCGTTCTGACACCGGCGATATCGCAAACATCTCCGGCTCTGATCGTGCAGCACATTTTCGGAATTCTCTTGTGATATTCCGATATGCACGGTCCGAGACCGTTCTGCCCTTCCATGACGCTGACACTGCCGTAAACCTCCCCGCGGTGCACCCATCCGCCCTTACCCATGCCTTCTATCACTATCTCGGCATCAGAGTAATGGTCAGGGTGGCAATGTGATATCACAACCGCGTCGGTTCTTTCAAGGTTGTATCTTATTAGACACATATTGGTGAGTGCGCCCGGTCCAGGATCCACATGAATACGGGTCCCGGTATCGAGTATGAAACCGCCGGTGCTCCTAGCCTGGAACATGGTCGTATGTCTTCCACCGCCTGTACCCAGAAATATAACCTTGGCAGTCACATTTCGACCATGGTTGCACCGATATATCAGGCTTTTGAAGTTACGAAACGATTAATATTCAGATGGAAATCACGTTCCTATGCTGTTGGTCATTCGCAATGCATGGATAGTCACACAGGATGCATTGAGACGTATCGTGAAGGGTGATGTCGTAGTGGATGACGGGAGAATCGTTTCCGTCGGGACCGCATATACAGGTTCCGCCGACGTCGACATCGATGCTTCCGGCGATATAGTGATGCCGGGTATGGTCAACACCCATACACATGTGGCGATGTCCGTGTTGAAGGGAGCATGCGACGATCTTCAATTTCCAGATTTTCTTAACAGGGTGTTCAAGATAGACTCCGATAGGACGGACAGGGACATCGATATCGGTACAAGACTGGGCTGTATGGAGATGATGCGTGGTGGTACGACGACCTTTGTGGATCTCTACTATTCGGAAGATGTGATCGCAAAGGCCGTGCAGGACGCGGGGATCAGAGGTGTTCTTTGCTGGTGCTGTCTCGATGAGCAGTTCACCACCCAAAAGGGGGATCCAGTGGATAACTGCAAGAACTTCTATGAGAAGCACAAAGCGATCAGGAAGATAGTTCCGGGTGTTGGATTGCAGGGC
>JBAYAO010000038.1:0-12265 GCA_041669745.1 Candidatus Methanomethylophilaceae archaeon
ATTTTTGAGTACCGTCCTTCCTTCAAACTTCTTCGATACATTCTCTATTTTGAGCATATCGACTCTGTTACGGGCCATACGCCTGTTATCACATGTGGTTATAAAATAACATTGAAAATAAGCGTCGTTAATAAGCTCCGTTAATGTACTATATATAATGACACACATTCTGTATCTGGCCTAAACACCGACAAATCATAATAAATCACACTGCCATTATCTCTCTCATGCTCTATTCCCGCCATCCGAGATTCGGAGGGCCGATCCCAAAATTTACCGACTACCACCTATGGAAAGCCCTGATGTCCTTGGACGAGTCCAGACCGTTCGGTCGAAAGAAACTGTCGACCGTACTCAACATCGGAGAGGGAAGCACCAGAACGATCTTGAATATACTGTCGGAGCAGGAATTCGTATCCATCGACAAGAATGGAGTCATGCTCACAGACAAGGGCGCAGACGCGAGGGATATGATGTACATGGAGATCTGTCCCATATCCACGTCTCTTACAATCAACGATTATGATTGCGCGGTGAGGGTTCCGCATGCTGCAAAAAAAGTATCTTTTGGCTGTGAGGAGAGAGATGTCGCCATAAAATCTGGTGCATCAGGAGCTACCACCCTGGTGTATTCCAACGGCGGTTTGATTTTTCCAGGATCGGACTATCCCGTGGATGCCGATATGGAAAATGCCCTCGGAGAAAAATTCAGAATGAGAAATGACGATGTGATCATCATAGGTACCGCCGACTCCCCCGAGAATGCGGAAAAAGGAGCAGTGACTGCGGCACTCCATCTCATCGGTGGACTCAGAATGAGTCGTGAATTGAAGGACATCCTCTCATCCAGGAGCAATGCCGGTGAATTGTTATCTCTGGCATTTGCGATACATGACCTCGTAGGCGGACTGCCGGTCTGCGCAAAAAGCAGGGATGATCTCGGCATCAGGATAGAAAATGGTGCAGTCATCGACAATGCCTATACCGGAGCAGTGCTGGAAGAGGTGATAAGCGTCGGAACGACGATAAGAAAGGTTGCCCTGTCCGGCCCCTACAAGGGTACAAGGGTTATCGTCACACCGATCGATGTTGACGGCAGGACCATTGCGGCGATTGGCGTAGTGGATATAAGATCCATTACCAACATGAACAGCATAATAAGGAATGAATGAAAATCTGTAACGCAGACCTGACAACGGATACGTATGCGGAATGGAGATCGCCGTGATCGCGAAGAACGGGATTGTGGTGAACTATGATGAAAATCGCAGCTGTACCCGAGAAATCGTAATCACATACCCCATAATGATCCTTTTCAAAGATGATTGCTTTTGCGTTCGTATTAACGAGAATCTCGGCGCGTCATCCATACGGACCATACGCGAATCGGAACAATGGATGTCACGTTGAGACTAACTTTAAAAAGAAGCCGAGACCGAAATAGGAGGGTCTATCCCACTATGTCATCTATCTTCTTGGTCCATATCATTCCTGATGGACCGTTCATATACGTTACGAGTTCCATCACCTCCAGGATATCCTGTCCTGTAGCTCCGGCTTTTTTTGCCTCTTCCGCATGATATTCCAAACACACTTCGCATTTGGACGCAGAGGACAGAGCGAGTGCTATCAGCTCTTTTTCACGAACCGTCAAAGAACCTTCCTTGAATACCTCCCTCCTGTAGGTATATAGTGACCTGAGGACTGCGGGATCCTTTTCATTCAGCATATGAAGAGACATGCTAGGGCGAAGAATCGTCAACATTTAATAATCTGTCCTCTTTTTCGAGTCTATGACCGGGACGGATCTTCCTTTGGATATCGTAAAAAAGATGAGAGGGGTTGTGGCGGCATTCTACCTTGATACGACGACCCTTAAAAGAATTCAGGAAGAAGAGGCCACCGTCAAAGCTGTCGGAGGGATCGATGTCATCAATGAGGGTTTTAACCAGGCTCTCAAACGTGATAAGGTCATATGTATCGTCAAGGACCCGCGTTTCAGACCGCCCCCCGAACCTACCGTGATCCTCGAATCCAGTGACGGAAAGGTCATGGGCATCGAGGTCTTTCCGAACACATCGAAGGAATACAGGAACAGGGAGGATGTCGTCTGGCTTTCCGACGGTTTCGTGGTGTTTCCTGACGTGAAACCAGGAGAGAATAATGATGAATCTTTCATCATGCCTCCTGTTCCCTTTCCTGAACTCAATGAGAGCAATGGCTGCAAAGATGTGATATCATGCAGCCCCGCACCCACATGTGACAAGATGATCAGGGAGTCGCATGGGATGGAGGACAACGGAAAACTCGCATCGATCCTTATCGCATATAACGAGATCTAATCAAAAACCAGTTCATCTTTCAATTCTTCCATCGTAAGACGCAGATTGACATTCTCCGAAACTGAGACGATGTTCCTGACCAGAAGACCGTAGGCCATCTTCGAGAAAAGACCTTTCTTCAACCCAAGAAGCGGACAGGCTGCCTTGTCCAACTTCACTTTAAACGACACCACGGACCATCTGTCGGAATCGAATTGAATCTCATCAACGGACCCTAAGAGGATGTTATCCGATGTGACGATCTTCCTCCCAGAGATATACGACAGAGAGGGGATGTTGTTATTGTCGGCGGATATTCTGGACCTGGCCTCCTCGATGGCATCCTGGAACAATATCACGTCGTTCACGATATAATGATCCGGCTTTATCATGATCATCGATTTACCTGAACCGGCATTCAACATACTCGCAACGATCTTGTTGCTCTTGACCTTGAAACCGACTATATCCCACGTGACGGGATCGTAACGAAGGTCCTCGATTTCGCCGACATCGAAGGCATCTTGGGAGATTACATGCAATCCGATTACTGAATCCAGGGTCTTTAATGCCATCGTGCACCCTATCTGTACATACAGATATAAACAATGCGTGACAGGAGACCTGCCTCCCCGCATACATGAATCCAGCTTAGGACGAAAAAAACGAAAAAATAAAAGGAAAATTGAAAAAGGTTTATGATCCGACTATCCGGCACCGCCGAGATTGAAATCGTCGATGTTGACCTCTTTGTTCTGATTTATCAGATCCTCAACGGACTGTAACTCAGTCTTAAGAGACGACTCGCGATATTTGAATGAGGTCTCCTTGTATTCACTGGCATCGGCCGGACTCAGAGCGCTGGCGTCATACCAGAGTCCGGTGAAGTCGAGCAAAGCCCAAACTTTACCGTCCACTTCACGAACATCCTGCACCTTTCCGACCGTCGATGTCGGCAGATACTTGTAGATCTCACCCGGCTGCATGCACGATCACGCTTATGCCTTGATGATAGCCGTTCTCTCGCCTGCAGGCTTGAACTCACGGAGTCCGCCACGCCCAATCTCTTTGGTGACGTTTGCGAAGTCGAACACAAGGCTCGGATCTGCAAACGCGATACGTACGAACGGGTTGACTGTGAATGCATCGCCGCGGGCAGCATGCGCTGCTTTCGGGATTCCGGTGTATCCAGACATGTGACCGACGTTCATTGCGTAGTTGGGGTAGTTGGGTCCTCTGAGCTCCATAGGCAGACCCTCGTCGGATCTGTATGCGAAAGAGTTCGCGGAACCGCACTGGTCCTGAAGATCGAATCCGTAGAATCCGAGTCTTCCGGTCCTCTCCTTGTGCTGAAGCATAGACAGGTACCAGAGGTTGAGACCGCAGTCGGCTATACCGGTTGCCATCGAACCGGCGATACCGGTCGAAGCCGCGGCAACGGTCGATCTCTGAGATCCACCGAAGTGCGTCTCCATCGCGGCCGGGTACTTCTCGTATGTCTCAAGGGCATATGAGTTGACGTTGTCACCGAGCTTCATCATCTCATCATAGTTGTTCGGGTCGAGCTTGCAGAAGCCGCCGTACTTGTCTTTGATGTAGTCTATGGCATAGTAGGTGTAGTCCTCAAGGATGTTATCCGTGTATGCCGCCGAGGCGTACTGAGTGAATCCTACTCCGCCGGACATGTATCCGCCGAGATAGATCTGGTCGTAGATTATTGCACCGAGCGCAACCGCTTCAAGTGCTGCACGGCCGGGATCCTCTGGGTGTATACGGTCGGACTGTGCGATATCAGCCATGTATCCGAACGGGATTCCACCGGGTTCGTTGGGTCCTCTTGCACGCCTTGCGGGCATCATGGTACCCATATCGAGCGACTGGTGTTTCGCTGCGTATGCGAAATCCGCGATTGCCGCCTCTCCTGCTGCGAGCTTGTACGTCGTGATGAAGGCCATCGAGATCTGCATCGCTGCATGTCTTGAGGTGGTTGCTCCATCCATTACACGTCCGACGATGGTCGGGACACGTACCGCTTGCATGAGGGTGTTTCCAACTGCCGCCTTCAACTGCTTCGCGTGCTCCTTCGAGAACTGCTTGTTGATGTCGATGACGAATCTCTTGTCGATCTCGTCTATCAATTCGTCGTTCCCGCTGAAGACTTTGACGTACGAGTCGTAAACGAGCGCAGGGTTGATCTCAGCCATGTGCTCCTGAACGACTGCTCCGCCGGGCATAGTGTGGTTGACTGCCTCGAGGTACTCGTTGATTGTCTCAGGAGTGACCTCCTTTCCCATCCTTCTTTCGATGGTCTGGTGAGGCGAATCGAGACCCACAAGGACTGTCCTCCTTATGTCATCCCATGCCTGCTGGATAGCAGAGTTGTTTATGCAGTGCAGGTCATCCGGCTCTACGAACACGTCGGTATGCGACAGCTGGTAGGGCATCCAGGACCTCTGTCCCAGCGGGACACCGATATCCTGGTTCATCATGGGGATTCCACGGGCCTTGGCGATCTTGTTTGCCGCCTCCACGAACTCTACTTTCCTCTTTGACTGTCTCCAGCCGCCGTAGCAGTAGTACTTCGTGTACATGTCGGTGGGTTCTTCCTTGAACTTTTTCTTGCATGCTGCCATGAACATTTTTTCTTTCGCCATGTTTAAGCCCCCTTAACCTTGTAAGGTTGGTAGCCACCAAGTGTCCTCAATTTGTGGATCCTGAGTCCGTACATGGTAACCTCTTTGTCGTCTCTCATGTCAACGCCGTCTGCTCTGAATATGGTTGTCCTCTTCTTGAGGTCATCCAACTTAGCAGGCTTTCCGACGGAGATCTTTCTGTCCAATGGCAGTGCGACCTGGTCCTTGACGTATACGACTTCTTTTTTCTTGTCGTCCCATACGTACCTCTGCCAAGCATCGAACATAAGTCCGTGCTCATCGAGACGGCATGCATGTCCGTGAACGGTTGCACCTCTGATTCCGGTAAGAGCCGGGTCAAAGGTCTCGTTGTCGATCATTTCCTTCGCGAGAACCTCAAGGTCCCTCTCTCTCATCTCGATGATCTGCCTTCCGGAGAGAGTACCTGTGTCAAGTCCTCTGTATCTGGAAAGGTACATCCACGCCCTCTGGTAGGGTGAGATGGGTGCGAAGTAGACAGAGTCCGTGAACTGTATGTACCTTACACGGTCTCCGTGCTTTGCCCCTTCTATAGGCGTTACGATCGCCCTTATGGGACAGTTGGGCTCTTTTCCCTCCTCGATTGGGGGGTGGATGGATTTGTATTCCTCTCCAGGGTTACGGTGACCCATAAGCCTAACTACATCGTCCATGGAGACGTCACGCAGTTTCTTAAGGTTCTGTTTCGGATCCATGTATCTGCGCCTGTTCTTGGCGGGGATACTGGTTCCGGGATAAAATTGTCTTTTATAAGCCATATTTAACACCTTCAATAATAATCCGATAGTGTGGGTCTGTATTTCGAGTATCTCCCGACCACCAGTGTGTATCCGAAAGGAATCTTGTCCTTGACAGCCGCATCGATGCTATCGACGGTTGCCTTGAGCTCCTCGTCATCGGCAACATCCAATTCGATGAAGATGTCTCCGACCATATGGTGAAGCTCTATCTCCTTCTCTCCGAACTTGATTGTTCTACGTTCGGAATGATTGTTCGGCAGACCTTTGTTCGGCCCGCTACCGATCTTTGAGGGAAGACTTTCGCCTTTCAGATTGATTTGTCTGATGTTCTCCACAGTCACAAGCGCATTGAGCACAGTCTCAGTGGTGTCTGCCGAAAGCAGACGTGTGGTCGTTATCCTGACCTCAGGGAGCGGTACACCCGCGTATGTTGACTCTGAATCGTTGATACTCGTCATATGACATCACAGCTTCTTCGCGATTTTCTTGGCCTCCGCGCCAACCATCTGCATCGGTGAGTTGAATTCCTTCATGTCACCGAAAACTTCTCTGAACATTCCAGACGTTGCCTCTGCTGAGAAAGTCTGTGTTCCGCCATCAAGACAGTTAGCTGCCGTGACTGCAGGAATGAGGATTCCCTTAGAGTGTTTCGTAACAACGTGGTTCCCGTGGAACAGACCTGGACCTCCGCCTCCGTAGATGGAGTGTGAGAAGAAAGACATTCCAACGCACACACCCATTGAACGACCGTAGTCTGCCGATGGCAATCCGGTCTCATGCTCAAGAAGGTCGTTGTAGTACAATATTGTCGAAGGCGCACCCTGACAAGCCCTTGCAGCTCCTACATTGACCATTACCGCTGCGACCTGACCCACTGCCGCGTATGCGTTCCAAAGTGGGAGATCGTTCGTGGTGTAGACCTTGTATCCGCTCGGAAGGGTCTCTTTCACCTTGATGACTCCATCGTCAATCGCGTTCTCCATGAGAGACTCGATGACTGTACCGACAGTTCCGGTCTTTCCGTTCTTCTTGACGATGCTGTAAAGCATGTTGTTGGCGTTGAGTCCCTGGTATGCGAGTGCGAGGAGATGTCCTCTCTCGAATGGACCTATCGCGTCACCCATCTCGAATGCACCGAGCTGCTCGAACAGCGCCGACAGGGCAACTCCCTGCATGGCGTTCCTGCCGACCAACGCGACCACGTGGTTCGACATGATGTTCCTGAGTGCATATCCTGCACCCTCGTTGTTCTGAGGAACCTCAAGGATCGACTTCACGTTCGCACCGATGAAGTTGACACTCTGCGGGTATCTTCCCCATACTGCGCCCTTGACCATGTTGGCCTTGTACATCGGAATCTTGAACTCGTCGATGATGGCCTGTACAGTCGCTGCTGCAGTTGCTGTGAATCCAGTTGTGTACTCGACTCCAGCGTTCAGTCTCGCTTCAGGAATGACAACGACGAGACTCTTGCCGTCGGATTTGACTTCAACGACAGTGTCATCGTCAGGTGTTACCTGGACCATGTCTTTGATTGCGCCTGCAATCTTCTTTGCGCTCTTAACCAGTGGGATGTCGATCTCTTTTCCCTTGATGACACAACCCTCGCCGCCCATCGAACCAGTCTTGAGTGCTTTCTCAATTCCGGCAAGATTGACCGCTACGGTTCTCTCTGTCAAGGATGCGAGCTTCTTTATCGCACCGTTGCGCAACGGGCTGATGGCTTCTAGAGGAACCTGCTTAGCAATGCGTTTTCCCCTATCGTCATACAAGTCTATTACGTCCTCGTATTTTGGCATTTCATACCTCCGTTTTTCTTATAAGTTGGCAAAAGGCGAACCAATTTGCCTCCCCTTGCAAGAAACCCCAATCGAATGTGAGAATATAAAGGCATCATAAAACGCAATTATACGTACGTTAACTCATAAATTAACAGTCATTAAATCGTACTGAATAAAACAACACAGAGCATGTTTGTGTACAGGGTTCGATATTTAATCCTTTGTTATTATCGCATATGATTGCCGTTTTAGGGCCATTTTCCGAACAATCTCATTCCTTCGCGTTCGGAATCCATTGTCGCGACCTCAAGACCAGGCACGATCATCCTGACTGTAGGGATGCCTATATCCGGCCTTGTGAGATCTACCGCTATCACCTGCCTGAAACCGCAACCCATCAGATCGCCCAACACGACTTCTATGTCGTCGAGAACATAGGGCGTAGAGAGGTCCTTCATGTCCGATAGTCTGACCTTCTTCTCGCAATCTGCGTACCAGACACCGTTCATCGCCTTTACCCTGTCGTAACCCATCTCCTTCGTGATCTTCTGAAGCTTGGCATTCACCTTCAGACCGTGTTTGTGCGTCGTTCTGCTCTGTGCAACTTCGGTAAGGGCTCTCACGGCCGCGATATTCGGATTGAGATGTGTACCGACACCGATGGTAAGCAATTCGGGATCCCTCGTAGATGTGTCATCAGAGGCGGCACCTATCGTCGGAATTCCGATGTCGCTTGTCAGATCCTTCAGGTGTATCTCCACGCCGTTCTCATTGAATTTTCTCAATAGCTGTGCCGCGACAGAATTCTCATCGTCTATTATCACGTCCGCGTTCGCATAGTCGCGGCTCTCCGCTACAGACCATGCATCCCTTTCGATCAACTCGAACAATGCATGGAGGACCGCTTCCTCTATCGTATTACCGGAAGCGAGTCCGTTCGTGTGAAATCTGAACAACTGAAGATCGCTGCTCGGATAATACGGATAGAACGCAGCACAGGCCGGGACCCATGTCTCTTGCCCGCTGAATAGATCGGACCCTGTAACCCATGCTATCTCCGCGCTATCCACGTAATCCAAGACCCGAAGTGGAAGTATAAGATCCACCGGATCAACCGTAGGACCGTTGTCCTGGGCTTGCGCGATGGTCCCGTAGACGATCTCGTCCGAATCCTTCTGCTCCGCGCTGTATCTCTCCACCGCCTCCATGACCGCAGACGCTTTGGCCTGTTCCACGGTAGGACCTTTTCCGTTATAGTCACCGAACGTGCCTTTTGCTGTCCTTTCACGATAGATCGAAAATACTGGAATCCCTATGTTGTCAATTCCGGTGATATCTTCCAAAGGGTCCATACCCATCTTGCTCAGAAGCGGGATTGTCTTCTCAAGGGTCTCCCTCGGAAAAACAGTCCTTATTCCTGTATCAGCGGATATCTTAGGACAGCGTTGGAATTGCATGGTCTGTCACCTAATTAACGATAATTAACCTTTGGGTTATTCGAAAGACCTCAGATAGGTCGCGAGGTCCGCGTCTGCATTCATAGTGACACGTTCTACGAGGATGTCCACCTCTACGTTCTTGATGCTCGGCATCTTCAAAAGCTTGGTCTGTATCATCTCGTACAGTTCGTCCACGCTCTTTGTGTATATTTCGCAGATTATGTTGTGATCGCCGAACGTCTTGTATATGTGTCCTATCTCCTTGTTCGCCTTCAGCTGCTCAATGACTATCGCGACGGGATTGCCGACTATCTGCATGAAAACCAACGACTTCATGAGGTCCATCCTTGACAAATCTATCTCCAAGGAGTACTTCCTGATTATCCCGTCCTCCTCCATTCTGGTGACACGGCGGCTGACGGTCGCTTTGGATATACCCAAAGATTCTCCGATGGCTCCCATGGTGGTCCTCGAGTCCACCTTCAGCATTTTCAGGATCTCGATATCTTTTTTGTCTAACTCGAACAATGAAACACCGTTCCGCATTTCGTCTTCACAATGTAACCTATGGAAAGATTAAAAGGTTTAGACGGAACGTCAGTCCCTCTTCGCTTTCGTGAGAACGCCGTCGTTGTAGAATTTCAGAGTTTTGGCCATATCGGGAATGAGACCATATGGAACGCCGATAGCCAGTTCGTCAGGTTTCATATCCGTTTTCTTCCTGCAACCGAAACATCCAAGGGAGATGTTGGGCGTTCCCGTCATGATCGGCATCGCGGTGATATCCTCGCACGCACACTGGAAAGGCGCTGTGGTGTATTTTACACGACCTCCGTTCTCGTACGTTGACATGGACTCGAACCAGTATATCCTCTCGGGCACATCTACGAATATGACAACATCTGGCACGAAATCCGCATCCCTCAGAGGACATACGACTTCACCGTCCGTCTCATAATCTATATCCAGACGCTGATCTATCATAGCCTTCGCGGAAGCCGGTGATTCATGAATGCCTATTCCCGCATGGAACTCCCCGTTCGCAACCTTCTCCGGATTCTTCATCATGCCCAGACATGCCGCACCCACATGGCATCCCTGCGCATCCAGCGGCACCTTGTACGCACCGCCGTTCCTGGCACCCATCACCGCCTGACAATGGCTCATCTGCTTCTCGGGTACTGAATATCCCTCTGGGTATTCTGTGCCTTTCCTGACCAGTTTCACAGCCACAGGTTCGGATCTCAGCTTCAATACCGTCTTGAACTTCTCTGCATATTCTGCATTCTTATTCATCTGCTCGGACATGGTGATGTTAAAGGCGCACAGAGGAATAAATGTTTGCAACAGGGATGCACGATCGCCTGAGAATACCCTGATGTTTTGCCGTTTTGATGCTCAAATCCGTTGATTCCGGAGTCCCTTCGACCGCAGAAATATCCTGCGTCCGATCGGTAAGATGAGCGACGATCCCTCTGGGATCAGTCTTCGTATGCAACCTTAAGATCCGTGAAGTTGAAAACCTTCTCGGTACAATGTAACTCGCATGCCTGGCATGCGGTACCCAGACAAAGATCCGAACGAACATTGATCTGCGGCTTTCCGTCAACATTCAGAACCGTGAGTGCCTTCTCCGGACAGTCCCTTTCGCATCTTTTGCATCCGGTGCATCCTTCGAAACTGGCTCTCATTGTCATTCCGACCTTCTCTAGCGTATGGAGTCCCGCACCCATCTCCGGTATGTCCGATTTTACGATCCTCTTGACGACCTTCGGCACGACGATGTCTGGAAGCACGGGGAATCCGGAAGCTACAAGGAGATCGTTGTACATCTCGAGGCTCATCCCCTCCGTCCAATAGGCCAATTCCAGAACGTACATGTCCTCGAATTTCTGCGACCCGGCGAACATTATATGGTTAGCGGAGATCGAATTCGCGACATCCTGCATCATGTCCAGGGTCTTGTCGTCCTTCAACAGGTCGTGCGCCATCATCAGTGACGTATTGCCCAACTGGTAGACCTCCTCTAGAACGCGGGGTATCATACCGCAGTACTGCGCTTTCACCGGATCCACATACGTTCCGGAAGCACCGGCCATGTACATCGTCTTAACGTCGCTGTCCGAAAGACCCAACTCCAACATCAGCGTGCGATGCCCTGCCCTGATGGCACCCATCGCCTTTCCCGCCTCTCCGACATCCTTGGTAGAGAAACTTATCCCGTTGGTCAGATGTATCAGACCGTCGGGGGTGTCGATCTTCGGCAGTCTTATCACATCCGACTGCAGACCGACGGCCATCGAGGAGACCACACCGGTTCCTGTGATGCCCCTTGCCTCGTAATCCAGGATCTTTATCTCTTCACCGGTGATCGGGTTCACCCTCCTCGTCAGCGTCGGTATGAGCTGATCGTTGAGAACGATGTTGTCCCACATGCCGTTCTCGCTCAGATCCACATCGGAGATCGCATGCGGCGCTGCAAGCATCCCACATTTGATCGACTGCCCCTCCATCGCCGGACCGGCTGCCGCCGATCCCGAATAGAGTTCACCGTCATGGTAAAGGCCCATTTCGGCATTCGTACCGTAATCGGTGACCATACATGTCTCTTTCTTGTTGAGCATCCCCGACTTTATTATCATGGCAAGCGCATCTGCACCTATCTCGTGTCTGATCGCCGGAGGGATCAGGACCTCGACTTCGGGTTTCAATCCTATGAGTCCGATTTTTCCGGCGGTGGATGTGTGCGCTCTTCTGTCCTGTTTCACGACACCGAGCCTTTTCAGCTTATTCTGACCCGCGAATGCGAGGTCACGGACCTCTATGTTCTCGAACAGAGACAGCTGAATGGGATTTCCGCATATCGAGACCTTCTCGACCTGAGACAATTTCTCTTTACCGTACAGACTTATGAGATTGTAGACCGTCTGCATGATTATCTTGTGACTGATCTCCGAACCCGATTTCATCCAGAAATGAAGATGGTCCATGATATTGGCACCGGGAAGCGGATGCCTGACCGTTATCGCGGTATCCAATATCTTCCCCTTTTTGTCCAGGTCCACCAGGTGAGACCTGAATCCACTTGTACCAAGATCGAGTGCTATTCCATATGCCATGATCGTGCCTCTTAACGGCTTATAGTTTTACTTGTTATTAACCGTTTACAGTCTGCCCGAAAAGAGAATATGGCACACACGGCTCCGGAAAAGTAAGAGGTTAGGGGAAATGGTTTGAGAATCGTTCAGATTCATCCCTTGATCGCTTTGACGACCGCCCTGAGGTTGTCATCTGGAATGAGCGCCGAAAGTC
>JBAYAO010000039.1:0-12165 GCA_041669745.1 Candidatus Methanomethylophilaceae archaeon
CAGGAATGACATCCAATCCAGATCCATGTTCTTTTCACCTCAAATATTATCTTCAATCAATTCCAGATGGAATTAATATCGCTTATTCCCCCAACAGGATAGATGCTATTTAATCTTTCCACCCAATCAGTGTCCCTGGTCATTACGAAGAGGATCGTTTTTAATCACTGTCACTGTGAAAACTAAACCCTGAAATACACTTGTATGCAAAATAATTTAAATTGGGGGTACGCCCCCCAAATATGTTTAGAATTTGTTGTCGTAAACGCCGGCCTTGACATCTGCCTGGAAGACTTTCGGTTCTTTTCCATCGACGGTTATTCCGACGGAAACGCAGTTACCTGCGACCTCAAGAACACGTGCCTTCATGTCAGCACCAAGGAGATTGTCCTGTTTCATATCCGCAATCTTCTTGGCTTGATCGAGAGTCAGGTTTCCGACCTTTGTGGTACGCGCATTGGATGACCCGCTCGCAAGTCCGAGTTCTCCCTTTATCAGAGCGGACATGGGCGGTGTTCCGACCTTTATCTCGAATGATTTGTCATTTGCGATCAGAATCTTCACCGGCACTTTCATGCCTGAGAAGGCTTTCGTCTTCTCATTTATTGCCGCGATGATCTGACCGATGTTAACCCCTTTTGGACCCAGTGCCGGTCCGAGGGGTGGACCCGCGGAAGCTCTGCCTCCGTCCACTAATGCCTCAACAGTATCTACCATTGCTTATCTCTCCTTCTCAATAACTCTAACGCTGTCACCTTTGACAGTAACCGGTATGGGGACCATAGCCTCGACGAGCTCGACAGTAATTTCTTCCTTGCTCTGATCGATCTGCTGGACCCTTGCCTTCTCGCCCCTGAACGGACCGTTGATCAGCTCTACCAGATCGCCTTCGACGATTCCGACGACCGTCGACAGCGGAGTAAGATAATGATCAATCTCCGAGAGGGAGGTCTCTCCTTTGACAAAGGATCTGGCCTTCTTTATATCCCTGGTCCTCTCACGCATACGGTCCGTATTCATCCCCTCGACGAACAGATAACCCCTGAGGTTCGCGGGACTGAGTATGGCATAGATGTCTTTTTCACCCAAGTTTGCCTTGGCATAAAGACTGTCGACCACGCTCTTCTCCTGATCTATCTGCGTCTTGAGGACCATGATCGACTGTATCGCACGCGCCTCGAATTCTATGGATTGTGATTCGCCCGATGCCGAGGCCATTATTTTCACGGATACAACATCTCCGTATCTGGCTCCGTTGGGACATGTGACCTCGAGCTCCAGCTCTTTCTGGTTCTTGCCCGGTATATCTATTCTGACCTCGTTCTTGCTGCGGTAATTACTCCAGAGTTCTCCGGAAGAATCGTTCAATGCAATATTCCATTCGGGAGAATCCGTCGGATCGGGCCCGGTCTCCATTTCCAGTGTGACAATCACTTCCGATGCATCCGAACCGACCTGCAAGGGCCAAACGGCGACCTCACCCGCACGGACATTCTTCGAAGCATTGTCCCCTGTTAGTGTAACTGACATTTTCTCCTCTCCAAATCCATTCAGAAGTAGCCAGGGAGATAATTCATGAACCACATGATAACGAAACCTAAAGCACCCAAAACAAAGATCCCTAGAGCGGTGATCGTGACTGTCTTCTTGTACTCCTCCTTGGTAGGCATACGGGCCATCTTGAGAATTCTTCCGTACTTACCCTTACCCAGGTTACGGAATTTAGACTCGATCTTGTCCTGATATTCTGTGGCTGTCGTCTCTTCGTCCATGTTATCGTCCCGGATGTCTGCGCATTCGACGTAAACGTCCTGTCCTTCCTCGTTACCACTGAGAGCAACAATATGAGATACCCCTTAGAAAGCATTATTATTTTAAAGGTTTCGGTAAGGCCTTCCGTCGTCTCTTTCGTCATTCCGCTCGATACAACAATGCAACTGTACACTCGGGTCAAAGGCAGTCATTATATATTCGTTCTCGGTTGAACCCATTAACCTATAGGTAGGTGAGTTTATGGAAGAAGTTCTATGCAATATCGAACTCATCAAGGAGAACAACGATTTCGTTGTTAAGATCCAAAGTGACCTCGGCGGTGTAAGAGAGTATAGATCCCAGGTATTCGAAGACGTCCTTGAACAGTTCGTGATGGACCTACAGGAAGAGTTCGAGACGATCTAAAAAAGGTGAAAGTTATGGTAGCATCAGATGCAAAATTGAAACAAATTATCAACGAATTGGAGGGCCATTTGGCAAATGACAATGGCGTTCCGAGGAACATAAGAAAAGGCGCCACTGATGCTGTCACTATGCTTCAGGATACGAGCAAACCGTTGGACCTTCGTGTATCCAACGCGTTGAATGTGCTTGCCGATCTCTCCAATGACCCAAACATACCGATGGAATCCTGGAGTACGATCATGCAGATCCTGTCGAGTCTCGAAGTGATCCTCAAAACATTAAACTGAATAGGGTCTCTCCCATTCAGGGTACATTTATTTCTGTTTTTGATCTTCGCCGAAAAGAGATTTATCTTTTCCGTTCCGCGATGATGTCCAGGAAATTTTGGAACATTTGTTCACCGAATTGGGTGTGTTCCACCTCCGGATGAAACTGAAGTCCGAAGATCGGTCTTGTGAGAGAACGTACCGCTTCGACCGGACACGAAGATGAAGACGCGGTGACTATGAAACCTTCTGGGACCGCCTTAACCTCATCGTTGTGCGAGGCCCAGACCGTGATCTCGTCTGGCATTTCACAAAAGATGCCCTCGTGATCATTTATCCTCAGATCCACGGCACCGAACTCCGGTACATCGGCAGGCCCCAATTTACCGCCGAAATGTTCAGTGAGGAACTGCATACCGGCACATATCCCCAATATCGGATACTCGGCTTTCTCAAGGTATTCGCCGTTGTTTCCCATTGCGTCTATATCGGAAGCAACACTCGGAGATCCGCCCGACAATACGAGCCCATCCAGATCCGAGAGATCGTCAAAAGGTGTCGTATTGGGAATGATCTTCGTATCGACGTGCAGATACTTCAGGACGCGCCATTCTCGATGCGTCCATTGGCCGCCGTTATCGACAACATAGACTTTCATTGAGCGACAAATAAGAACGAACGATATAAAGGTAGCTAGACACAGAACCCGAAAAGTTCATTCCCACTCGATCGTCGCCGGCGGCTTGTTGGTTATATCGTACACGACACGGTTCACCTGATCCTTCATCGTGTTCGTTATACGCATGGACATCGCATCAAGGACACCCAGCGGAATCTTCGAATAGGTGGCCGTCATCGCATCTACGGATGCGACCGAACGTATGGCGATCGTTTTTCCGTAAGCTCTTCTGTCACCCTGGACACCTACCGATTTCGTCGGCAGAAGAACTGCAAAATACTGCCATGGCATTTCCATTTTTCCGGCAGAGACGGCTTTTTGTATCTCGTCCTCGACAATATAGCATGCTTCACGGACGATCCGTATATTCTCCGGTGTGACTTCGTCGAGACATCTGACCGCCAGGGCCGGTCCTGGAAAAGGCTGTCTCTCGGACGCCCTAATCCCAAGGAACCTTGCTATCTGTCTTACCTCGTCCTTATACAGGTCGTAAAGCGGTTCGCAGAGAATCATCCCCATGTCCTTCGGAAGTCCGCCGACATTGTGGTGTGACTTGATCGTATCACGGACACTGCTGCCGGACTCTATCCAGTCTGGTGCGATCGTCCCCTGAACCAGATATTTCGCACCGAAATCCTTGGCCTCTCTCTCGAAGACCCTTACGAATTTCTCACCGATGATCTTTCGTTTTCTTTCGGGATCCGTGACATTCTTCAATGCACTGAAGAATTCCTCGCCTGCATCGACTATCTTGAAATTGATGCCCGTCTCCTGAAGCATTTGACGAACCTCTTCCGTTTCGCTTTTCCTCATGAGACCCGTATCGACATATACCGCAAGAAGTCTGTCACCGATGGCTTTACCCGTTAATGTGGCAGCAACCATGCTGTCGACTCCGCCAGAACATGCGATGATCGCTTTTCCGTCTATTTTTGCCGTGATCGCCGTGACCTGCTCCTCGATGAATCCTTTAGCATCAAACATTGAGATGCACCTCTTCTGAATCCTTGATCACCTTTGCTGTCATATCTTCCCTGTATTTCCATAATCTGTTCCTCAGATCTGAATCGGATACACTGAGAATTTGAACGGCAAGTAATGCGGCGTTTTCACCTCTGTCCAGCCCCACCGCGGCAACAGGTATCCCCGGGGGCATCTGTACCACCGAGAGCAATGCATCAAGGTTTATCTTTCCGCTCACCGGCACGCCTATAACGGGCTTGACGGTGGCTGCCGCTACCGCGCCGGGCAATGCTGCGGAAAGACCTGCAATCGCGATCAATACTTCCGCATCCGTTCCCCTTGCGAGATCTTCTACCCTCTTTGGAGTTCTGTGGGCCGAGGCCACCACGACCTCGCTTTCGATATCGAATTTTTTGAAGATTTCAACGGCTTTCTCTGCTACCGGAAAATCGTTTTTGCTTCCCATGATGATAAGGACCTTTGGCATCAGCCGTCTGACTGATTGAAAGGATATAAAACCACCGAAAAAGGAGGTGAAGAGGTACAGCCTATCGCGGTAACACACCGGAATACACTGTACGATTATCCCGACGGTACGATATCGCTCGTGATTGCCGATGTCGGCTATTTGACCGTGTACGGTGAATATCGATGAAGATGGCTTTACGACCGTTATCTTTGAACTGAAATATTGTTCAAAACATGTTTTTTCCGTTCAGATAGCCTTCCATCTCACATCTTGAATGCCATCCGATCAAACGATCGGAGAGTTTTCCCTGTGGACATTGTTGGCGGTAATCTCCGACCCTATGTGATTTATTGTACCTAATAAATAAAATAACCCCAACATATTAAATATCAGATGAGTTATCGTTGCATCAAGCGAATAGATAAACTTATCGCTCTGGAGCATCGATTCATGGATTTTTTGGGTGTGGTCGAGGAATTGGGATCCAACGGAAATCTCGTTGTAAGGGGCGTTACCACACCGGATATCGGCAGTTCTGTTTACGATGCCAGAGAAAGAAAGATAGGTTCGGTGAAAAGGATATTCGGTCCGGTTGAACGTCCGTACATTACCGTCGTTCCTCTGGATAAATCCGTGTTGAAGAACATCACTGACAAAAAGGTCTATTTCAAAGGAGAGGCCAAACATGGCAAAGATAAGAGAAAGTACTGAGGAGGTCGAAAAATGCCCGGAATGCGGAAGCAAACACCTGGTTCGCGACTACGAGAGAGGCGAACTTCTCTGTGAAGATTGCGGTCTCGTATTAGATGATCAGTTCATCGATCAGGGACCGGAGTGGAGAGCGTTCGACGTCGAACAGGGTGAAAAGAGGGCCCGCACCGGTGCTCCCATGACCTACACCATACACGACAAGGGTCTTTCCACCGAAATCTCTTGGAAAAACAAGGACAGTTATGGTAAGAGCATCCCCACCAGGAACAGGGCGCAGCTCTACAGACTTAGGAAGTGGCAAAGAAGGATCCGTGTATCCAACGCAACCGAGAGGAATCTTGCCTTCGCGCTGTCCGAATTGGATAGGATGGCCTCCTCGATGGGACTTCCAAGGAATGTTAGGGAGACGGCCGCGATGATCTACAGGAAGGCCGTCAACAAGAACCTCATCAGAGGAAGATCCATCGAAGGCGTCGTTGCAGCATCCTTGTACGCAGCATGCAGACAATGCGGCGTCCCGAGAACCCTGGACGAGGTCGCGAGTTCGAGTCGTGTCGGAAGAAAAGAGATCGGCCGTACCTATCGTTTCATGACCCGTGAACTTAAACTCAAACTCCTGCCTACAAAACCCCAGGATTATGTTCAAAGATTCTGCTCCGAACTCAAATTGAGCGGTGAGGTCCAAAGCAAGGCCGCAGAGATCCTTAAAGACGCATCGGATAAAGAATTGACATCCGGACGCGGTCCTACGGGTGTTGCCGCGGCCGCGATCTACATCTCGTCCATCCTGTGCAACGAACGCAGGACGCAAAGAGAGGTGGCAGATGTTGCTGGTGTCACTGAGGTCACAATCAGGAACAGATACAAGGAACTGACCGAGAAACTCGGTATTGAGATACAGCTGTGATCTCCGTTTGGGGCAAAAGCCCCTCTTTTTCAAACATCGCACATGCAGTGACGCACGGTTACGGCCTGAACCATTTGAATTCCAGATACTCTATGCGATCGCTGACATGAGAGAACAGGAATTCCTTTTTCACACCGCCGGACAGACGGACGGCCCTTGAGATCTCCGGCCACATGGTTACGTTCGATGCGGATACCGCGTGAATCAGATATCTTGCATGACAATCGTCAGGTGACTTCTCGTAGGCTCTGAAGTGTGCACCGTATTTGAAACCGGTCTTCACGACGAGCCCGCGGTCCCTTGCATCTGAAAATGCTTTCAACCTGAGATCGAATTCGTCCTGTGTAGAACGACCGAATTCCAACAATGTTCCCAATTCGATCCTGTTCCCTGTATCGGAGATTACCGAGAGATCGTCTCTGTCCATGAGATAACAGCTCTCGATAAGTGATAACTGAAGCATATTCTCGATCATCTTTCCGTAAAAACCGCTTTCCCTGATTGCTATGGCATCGTCCGCATCAAAAATAAAGACACGGTCTCGTATCAACCTGCCGACTGTTTTTTTGGAACATCTCTTTGGATATATCTCTCCCTTCGGATCGCGGTGTGCCATGATGTAGTATGTCAGATCGCCTTCTTCGTCCACTACCCCGTACAACAGCCGTTTTCCTTTCGTCTCCGTCTCCGAGACATCGTCAGTAAATGTATTGATATCGAATGCTGTCCTCTCAGAAACCGCCCTGACCAGATATATCGGGCGGGAATTGCTCATCATCATTCCTCTGGGGAACACGGAAAGATCGAAATTGCCACTTTCCACCTTGACCACGAATCCACGTTGTCTGAGATCACGATAGACCATGTATTTTACGTCAAAATCCAAGAAAACGGAAGAGGAATAATTGAAGAGTTCCTCGAAACACATCTCTTCACCTTCGTGGATGACCCGCAACCTGCTGGATTCAAGAAGATATGTCGCCTCGATCAGATCCAGTTCTATACCGTTGCCGCTCATAGGATAACCGTAATTACCCTTGTTGTAGATCTGACTCCCTTCTTTTTGGTCGACAATGACCACCAGATCATCAATGAGTTCTCCAGCCATTCTATCTCTTGTTACCGAACATCCCTATTTATCACTTATGCAAAAAAGACAGAAGGACGGCTCTGCACATTCCAAACAATGGCCGAAAAGGAAAAAGGTTTGAAAGGATCGAGATCAACTTGATTTGGACGAAGACGGCAACGCACCGTCGAGGTACTGCTGGTATCCATACAGATCGAGCATCCCGTGACCTGAAAGATTGAAGACTATGGTCTTCTCCTCGTTCGCGGTCTTTGCCTCGAGCGCCAGATCTATGGCGGCCTTTATTGCGTGCGTCGACTCTGGCGCTGGTACAATGCCCTCTGTCCTTGCGAACAGCACTCCTGCCTCGAACGTTGCCGTTTGATCGTATGATCTGGCGACACACAGCCCCTGATCATATGCAGCAGAGACCAATGGCGCCATACCGTGATATCTCAATCCGCCCGCATGGATACTGCTTGGAACGAATTCGTGACCGAGCGTGTACATCATCAACAACGGCGTCATTCCCGCTGTGTCTCCGAAATCATATCTGAAATCCCCTTCGGTCAGTGACGGGGTTGCTTTCGGTTCGACGGCAACGAACTGACAGTCCGTCTTGCCCTTGATCTTCTCCGCCATCAGCGGGAAACAGAATCCGCCGAAATTGGATCCGCCGCCGACACATGCTACCATGTAGTCAGGTTCGATCTCGGCCATCTTCATCTGCTCCATCACCTCTTCTCCGATAACGGTTTGATGCAGCATAACATGATTCAGAACACTCCCCAGGGAGTACTTGGCAGCACCGTTAGAAGTGGCGGCCATTTCACATGCCTCGGATATCGCCATCCCCAGGGACCCCGTCGTCCCAGGATACTTCTTGAGCATCTGTCTACCGATCTCCGTCACTCCCGACGGAGACGGGTGGACCGTTGCACCGTAGGTGTGCATTATCACCTTTCTGAGTGGTTTCTGATCGTAGCTTCCGCGCACCATGAACACGGTACAATCGATGTCAAAGAGGTTGGAGACCATAGACAAGGCGGTCCCCCACTGTCCTGCGCCCGTTTCGGTCGTCAGATTGTGGATGCCCGCCTCTGCGTTGTAGTACGCCTGTGCCAGAGCAGTGTTACCTTTGTGACTTCCCAGAGGACTCATGTCTTCTCTTTTGTAGTATATCTTGGCAGGCGTCTTCAGGTATTCTTCCAAACGTCTCGCTCTCTGAAGCGGTGCCGGTCTGTTGAGATAGACGTAATTGTCCCTGACCTCCTCCGGAATATCGATGTATCTCTTCGTGGACATTTCCTGTCTGACCAGTTCCTTGCAGAACAATGGTGCGAAATCCTCCGGAGTGGCGGGTTTGTTCGTTCCAGGATGGAGTGGCGGTTCCAATGGTTTCTTGAGATCGGCCGCCAGATTGTACCATTTTTTCGGTATCGATTCCAATGGCAGATCGATCCTTGCATCTTTACTTATCGACATGTGTCCTTCAACATTCTATTAGTATATGAACATATTGTTCATTAGTGTATAGAAATATACATTATTACGGAGTAAATATTGAAATACAATCTTTAACTCGGTCATGTTAAAGAAGTTATTAAATAGAAGAACTAACGTATATACAGTAGTTAACTAGAGGTTAACAACCGAATGATAACATGAACGACATCGACGTAATGCTTTCCATGATAGAGAATCCTAACAGACGCAAGATACTTGCAGCTCTGGTGAAAGAACCGCAATATCCGTTACAACTCTCGAAGGAATTGGGTATCAGTCAGCAGGCTGTTATGAAAAATCTCAATGCCTTGGAAAAGAACGGGATGGTGATCAGTTATCAGGAGAACAGTTTGCTGGGTCCAATGAGAACGGTATACGAACCGAATTCAGAATTCACAATAGTGATCGACATGCGCAACACTATGTTCTCTACTAGAATGATTGAATTGGAAACGGAGACAGAACAAGAAAACGATGAATTCCCGCATGAAAAAATGGACCTCGAAGAAACTAGAAAAAGAATATCCGACATAGATAAGAAGATTAGAGAACTGGATAAGGAACGCTTGAGGAACATAAGAGAGAAGGAAATGCTGATCGCGACCAAACTTTCAGAGTTGGATGACAAGGAATATGGCCGTGATCACAGGAACATCCTCTATGACATCATGAATGAGCCAGACAAATCTCTGAGTGAGCTGTCGGAGGATCTGCATGTCAGCGAAGACACGATAAATCGTATCATCAACGGTGTCGAGTATATAGCGAAATAAAAAAAGAACGGGAGGTAAAGGAAATGACTAACGACAAAGCGCTCAAAGTAGCGGAATTGAAATCTGGGGAGACAGGAAGGGGGATCGCAAGGATAGATCCTGAACTCATGGACATCCTCGATCTGAAAGTAGGAGACATCATTCAAATTGATGGAAGCAAGAAAACGGTCGTAAAGGTACTAAGAGGCGGTCCGGAGGATGCCAACAGAGGCATAATCAGAATAGACGGCTCAACCAGACGCAATGCCGGTACTGGAATCGACGAACGCGTAGACGTTAAAAAGGTGATCGCCAAAAATGCTGAAAAGATCACTTTCTCGCCAACAGAACAGCTGAGATTACAGGGAGGCGAGGATTACATCAGACAGATCATGGAAGGGCGTGTGTTCGCTAAGGGCGATATCATAATGCTCAATGTCATGGGTAACAAGATAGATCTCGTGGTCACATCTTTCGCTCCGGCCGCAGATGCTATAATGATGACCTCTTCCACTGAGGTCAAGATCACGGAAAAACCGACAGGAACGAGCGGCGAGATACCAAAGGTGTCATATGATGATATCGGAGGTCTCGGAGTCGAGGTAAAGAAGATCAGAGAAATGGTTGAATTGCCGCTCAGACACCCAGAGCTCTTCAAGAGATTGGGCGTTGAGGCTCCCAAGGGTGTTCTTCTGCACGGTCCACCGGGAACGGGTAAGACCATGCTCGCCAAAGCGGTCGCAGGAGAGACCAGTAGCAACTTCGTATACATCGGCGGACCGGAGATTATGAGCAAATTCTACGGAGAATCCGAAGGAAAACTCAGAGATATATTCAAGGAGGCCGAGGAGAATGCGCCGAGCATCATATTCATCGATGAGATAGATTCGATAGCACCAAAACGCAACGAAGTCTCCGGAGAAGAAGAGAGACGCATCGTAGCTCAGCTTCTGGCTCTGATGGATGGTCTGAAGTCACGTGGGAAGGTCGTGGTCATCGGTGCAACAAACAGACCAAATTCCATCGATGAGGCTCTGAGAAGGCCCGGAAGGTTCGATCGTGAGATAGAGATCCGTATTCCTGACAGGAATGGACGTCTCGAGATCTTGCAGATCCACACCAGGGGCATGCCGCTCGCTGAGGATGTTGATCTTGAAAAACTCGCAGATAAGACCCACGGATACGCCGGTGCCGATCTGTCGGCACTCACAAAGGAGGCCGCGATGGCGGCACTTCGCCGTGTATTGCCCGATATCAACACGGAGGCAGAAGAAATCCCGTCTGAGATGCTTAATAAGATCCAAGTCAACAACGAGGATTTCCGCGAAGCACTGAAGGACATGCAACCTTCCACACTGAGAGAAGTGCTGATCGAGAAACCGAATGTGAAATGGGAAGACATCGGAGCTTTGGAAGATGCCAAACAGGAGCTGAAGGAAGCTGTGGAGTGGCCTCTGAAATACAGCAAGGTGTTCGAACACATGAACGCCAAACCACCGAAAGGGATCCTACTCTACGGTCCGCCCGGAACAGGGAAGACCATGCTCGCCAAAGCGGTCGCAACCGAATCGGAAGCGAACTTCATAGCCGTGAAAGGACCTGAATTCCTGAATAAATGGGTAGGAGAATCCGAAAAGGCCGTAAGAGAGACGTTCAGAAAAGCCAGACAGGCCTCGCCTTGTGTGGTTTTCATGGATGAAATAGATTCGATAACACCGCAGAGAGGGGCCAACGGCGATAACAACGTCACGGAGAGGGTCATCTCCCAATTGCTCACGGAATTGGACGGGCTTGAATCGTTGAACAATGTGGTGGTCATAGCGGCTACAAACCGCCCCGACATAATCGATCCGGCACTGCTGAGGCCCGGAAGGTTCGACAAGGCGATCTACATCGGTACACCTGACAAGGAGTCCAGGAAGAAGATATTCGAGATACATACGAAAAACAAGCCTTTGGAAAAAGACGTGGACACTGACATCCTTGCAGATAAGACGGAGGGGTGCACCGGTGCGGACATCGGCGCGATATGCAACGAAGCCGTCATGACAGCGGTAAGGGAACTCGTGAAATCAGGTAATGTGCCGAATGAAAAAGATCTCAATAGATGCAAGGTGAAAATGGCTGACTTCCTTGTCGCCATAGACAAGGTAGGACCTAAAGCGAAAGAAGAATTGAAAAAATATGAAAGCAACTGAGGTGAAAATATGACAACAAACATTTGGGACGAGTTCTTCGAAGAATTCGATAGCTTCAACAAGAGGTTTGAGACGCTGTTCTCGGACCTGACCAATAATGGTGGTAACATCAAAACGTATGGATATACGATGTTTCAGGGACCTGACGGTATCCCACACGTGCATGAATATGGGAACGCGGTCGGAGAACAGACGTTGATTTCCAGCAACGTCCGCGAACCGCTCACTGACGTGTCTGTCGAGGATGATATCGTAAGGGTAACCGCAGAACTGCCAGGTGTGCAGAAGGACGATATTCAATTGGAGGGCAAAAAGAATGCTCTGACGATTTATGTCGATACTGCGGCAAGGAAGTTCAGAAAAACTTTGGCCTTGCCCTGCGACGTGGATCCGGACACCGCCAAAGCGGAATACAACAATGGTATCTTAGAAGTTACCTTTGTCACTTCGGGTTCCAAACCCAATGG
>JBAYAO010000040.1:0-11982 GCA_041669745.1 Candidatus Methanomethylophilaceae archaeon
TTGAAGTGCAGTCGCCGGGATTCGAACCCGGGCTAGTAGCTTGGAAGGCTACGATCCTAACCAGCTAGATCACAACTGCCTACTTTCAGATAATTTGCAACACGTATTTAATCATGATGATTGAGGGCCGGGATCATCG
Organism: Candidatus Methanomethylophilaceae archaeon; assembly: GCA_041669745.1. Lineage (GTDB taxonomy): Archaea > Thermoplasmatota > Thermoplasmata > Methanomassiliicoccales > Methanomethylophilaceae > JBAZDV01. Next base: position 140 of record JBAYAO010000040.1, read on the forward strand.
GTCTTTTTTCCGTTCCCTACTTTTATCTATACGCGGGAAGATAACAAGGCATGGGAAATCCTGTACCCGTCTTCTCGGATCCATCGGATCTGAAGTTATGGAAGAAACTGGACAAGATAGAGGACGGGCTGTCTTCGGGGAAAACGAAAAAGTACGATATGATGTTGGATGGTCTGGCCAAGGACCTTCGTAACGGTAACGAAGACATACATACGGTGATTCTGTCCAGAGTACTGAAGATGATATCGGCAAGGAAAGCGGACGATCTCGTATCGACCGTGATCGGGCTTATGGAGCGGTGTAGACTCTCGGACAGTTTACCGCAGTTGATCGCGGCCGATATACTCCTGAACAACGGGAACGTGGAATCTGCGAAATCCATATTGGAGAGGATGACGGATATCTCCGACAGGGCATACTGGGAGTATGAATGCGGAAAGGTATGTTTGGTCGAGAATAACCCGATCGCAGCGAACGAGCATTTCCTGAAAGCACGTTCCATCGACGATTCTTTTGTTCCGGTTTATGATGTTCTGAACGATGCAGATCCCGGACATGGTTGGTCCTACTTAAGGGATATTGTGATCCTCCGCAAAGGTGAGACAAAGGTCCCTTTCGAAGTGGGCATTGCATCGAATTCCGCTCAAGAACTCTTCGGCATCTACTGGGAATGGGAGAACGGTAACAAGGGCAGTGCATTGGCAATGCTCAATGTGACGACCGAATTCATAGCCAAGGACAGAGAGTTCATCCTGGCGGCTGCGAGGATCTGCAGGGACCAGGGCAAATATGGCGAATCCATAGATTTCTACAACGGTATCGTACTAGACCCGACAACAACGGAATCGATACTTTTGGAACTGGTCGATACATATCTTGTTGCTGGATTATCCGAAAAAGCATTGGAGATATGCACGGAAATAGGTAAGATCGATCCGTTGGACCGTAGATACCTGGAATACACCATGCGTGCGTACGCGCAGCTGGGTATGAAGTGTGAGTTGAGTAATTTTTCGAAGATACTGCTCAATTCCGAGCATTGCGACCTTGATGCGTACATATTCACCATCGAGCTGATGATCACCCTCTCCATGCATTCGGAGGCCAGCGGCCTCATAACCAGATTGACATCGAGGTGTCCGGGCGAGGACATAGTGTATCTGCTCTCTTCGAAGAACGATTACGGGTCAGAGAGATATGTGGCAGCGCTGATCTCCGCGAACAAAGCCGTCAGGAGGATGCCCGAGAATCCCGAGAGCAGATGTCAGAGAGCGCGGGTGTACCTCAAGATGGGGAAGACGAAGAAGGCTCTGCGTGATGTAAACGGTTCGCTCTCCGTAAGGAAGGATTATGCGCCTGCGTTGTTGCTGAAGAAGGACATACTCGTGGAATCCAAAGATTACGGCGAAGCATACGAGGTCTGCAGATCCGTTCTCAACAGCGATCCCAGGAATACGAATGCGATAAAGGATTCCGCGCATCTGCTGGGGTTGATGGACAGGGGCGAAGAATCCCTGGCCGCATACCGTGAGGCCTTGGGGATCAGAGAAGATATCAAACTGTTCACAAGCGTCATAACGACACTCATCGAGAACGGGAAGTATCAGAAAGCCATCGATCTGATAAAGGATTACGATGACATATACGGAAAATATGACGAGGTATGGATTCTCAGAGGGAACGCAGAATACAGGATCGGAAGGTTCATGGATGCTTCAGATTCATATTGCATGGCGACGGAGATATCACCATACGATCCGTCGATATGGCATTCGAAGGGTATGGCCGACGAGGCTGCGGGAGATCTGGAAAAGGCGGAGATAGACTACGACAAAGCGGTACTCATGGACCTCGACAACCCCGATTATTGGATATCCAAATCGGTCATCCAAGAGAAGAGGGGGAACTATGCCGGGGCAATAGATTCTCTGAACAGGGTCATAGTGGAACATCCGGGAAATGTGTACGCACTGGTGAAAAAGGCGATCATCCTCGTGAAACTGGACAGATCTGCAGAGGCACTTTTCTTCATCGATCTGGCACTTAAGATAGATCCATCCGATCTGAAGATCATCATCATAAAGAAGGACGTCTACAAGCATCTCAAGGACTACGCAAAGGTCCTATCGATGTGCGAGGCCATAAGATTCATCGGTCCTATCGACGAAAGTGTGTTCATAGACATGTCCGATGCATTGGTGAATATGGGAAGGTACGGAGAGTCCATTTCAATCCTGGATGAAGCTGAGAGGTCCTATCCGGGATCTGTAACAATACTGACGAAGAGAATGGAGAACTATCGTCTTCAGGGCGATATCGAGCAGGAGATCGGTATCGGTAAGACGATTATCGACAAAGATCCGTACGATTCGGTCATAAAGACACAATTGGCCGATGCCTATGCCCGTGCAGGCGACAACGATTCCGCGACGAAGATATATGACGAATTGCACGCTGAGAATCCGCAGGATTCTTCCATCACGGTGAAGAAGGCAAAGATAAGCTCGGATTCGGGGGATGAGAAAGACGCGATCTCAATGTTGGAAGAAGTGCTTAAGAACGATCCTGACAACTTCGATACCCTGATGGAATTGGCAGAGATAATCTCCGGTTCAGGTGACGAAAGAGGTGCGATGGTCTACCTGGACAGGGCCATCGAGGTCAAGCCCGAATCGTCGAAAGGATATCTGATCAAGGCACGGATGCTGATCGACTCGGGATATTATACAGAAGCGCAGAGCGTGCTCAGCGAGGCATTGCACTCGGTGCCTGAAGACGATCCCGAGATATGGGAGTGCATAGGCGAGACACAGGAGAGGATAGGTGATTTCAATCACGCCCTGATATCGTATGATGCCGCAACGAAAAAAGGGATAGTGTCCGCCGACATATACCGCAGCCGCGGAAGAGTTCAGGAGGCCCTTGGAATGAGAGATGCCGCGCTGAACAGTTATGCATTCGCCATAGTCAACGATCCGAGGGATGTCATCGCGATCGAAAGGACAGGGACGATACAGGCGGCTCTCGGAAGGGAATCAGCTGCCATAAGGAATCTGGAGGATGCGATAGCATTGGATCCAACGTATTCACCGGCGTTCATCTCAAGGGCCCGAATCTACAAGGTGCACAATGACACCGACGGCATAAGGAGATTGCTGGACATATATGAGCGGAACAGCAACGTCGATCAGCAGGTCGTTTCCGAATTGAACACGTTCCTATGCGATTCCGATGTGATTTGTGACGATGGACGGATCAAAGAGTCCGAGAATACAGAACAGGAAACGAAAGTGACCGACGATTCACTGCAAAGCTATGCCTGCGGGCTGCTCAAAAACGCATACGAAACCGGATTCGCATTGGATGACGAGATGCTGATAAAGAGAACAGGAATACCATCCGGGATATCGTCGGAGGTGCTGAGCTACATAGCCGACATAAGAGAGTACGGTGATATCGTCGTCGGTTCCCGTGAGTTCAAGAGATTGGAAGCTCTATCCAACAATGTGATCGTAAGGGAAAATCTCGAGGATATCGAATCGGATGTTCTGATATCCATACCATCAGCCTACATCTCATCGGGTGCGAAGGACATAGAAGAAGCGAAGACGCTGATCGCGTACGTTTACAAGGTGCTGATGGAGGATATAGAACCGAAGATATTCGCAGACGAGATAGGCAGGGCGGTCGATGAGATGCGGACGGGATCAGGGGATGTGTCCGTTTTCTCCCTGATGAAAAGATTCGGTCTCGGGGTCTATTCCGCAAAAACAGTAAAATTACTGGTGACGAAAGAATCAGGTTCAATATCTGTTCATATCTGATTTCATGAATTCACGCATCAGACATGTGGCGTAATTTCCTTTGGGAAGTGAAAATGCCATGGAGTAGCCGTCGTCATGTAAGTTATAGGACACATCGTTCAGCGGGCATAGGATCTCTCTTCTGCTGCCTTTGGAGCTGCAGTGTGTCAGCCCCGGAACGATGAAGTCCTTCTCCTCAAGTTTCTCACTCTGGATTATCGATCTCTCGATCTCGCCCATCTCCCCCTCTGCGAATACGCTGTCCACTCCGTAAAGGGTTATGGATATGAACGCTTTTCCTGTGCTGACCTGTTTCGTGACAAGATCGATGTTCCGCGTCGTTGTAACTATGGGATTCTCATGTGCCGGGATCCTGTCTGAATTCAGAGGGATCACTATGTCGCCCTCGATCGGACGGTTGAGAGGTATCTCGCGTCTCATCCTTTCACTTAGCATCAGGTTGAAGAGATATGACTGGTAGGCATGGGTGAACATCATCTGAAGGTTGGTCGGCATCTCATTTATCGCCCCGATGTAGTCGCCGGGTTTTCGTATAAGATGTTCTGCCAATGTTTTTTCGAATCCCATCGTCTTTGGCATATCCTGGATGACCGACGAGTAATCTTCGTTGCACTCAGCAAGCATACTTCTTGCTTTCATCACATCTTCTCCTTCGAATTCGGAAGGTGCCGAAAGATAGATCTCCACAGCTTTTCTGGTATCACCGCGGACGATCATCTCACCGACCTTGTGTGTGATCGGTCTTGACGTACCGAATCTTTGGACGCCGAAGTAATTGGGGAACCCGCCGGTCTCTTTTATAACGGAGATGATCTGGTCCAATGATTTTCCAACCTTGTCGATGGGGATATCGGGCTCTTTCACTCTGATGTCGAATTCATTGCCGATGAGGTCTCCGATCTTAATACTGCGACCAGCGGTATATGCATTCTCAAATCTCAGATCTTTCAATTCGACCGTCGACAGTCTGTCCGGCGGACATTCGAAGGACATGAGTTGTGTCGTGACGGCTCTTTTATCCTTTGTTCCCGCAAAGCAGACCTTTTCCCTCGAGATATTCAATGTCCTGGCGAGAAGCCTCACGAGTCTGTTGGTCTCCCAGTTGGTGCTTGTGACGTCCGCGATCGTAAAACGGCCGTCCTTTTTCTCAGGAGGACGATCGGAGATCTCCCGTACAACGAAGTCCTCAGGCAATGTTTTGAGACGTCCGCCGGTGCCATCGGTCGTGCTCAGGTAATAGAGCATCCCGACGTCTGCTTCGGCGGTCCTGCAGTCGCGATACCGCATGATGACCCTATGCTTTGACGGTCGAGAAGTACTCTGCGATCGAGGTGGCCGCTTTCTTTATTGCGTCCTCGGGCTTTCCTTTGATCGTTTGGACGATGAGTACGGGCTGTTCCAGTTCAGGATGCTTGTCGACATATCTCACTATCTTGACGTTTTTATCGGCGTTAAGCCTGTCCAAAAGAGGAGTTATCAAAGTCGTATCCGTATCTTTGATCTTTATCGTGATAGAATCGCTCGTTTTCTCGACAAGGTGAAGTTCCATGTTCCCTTGTATATCGTCCTTCCTATAAATCTTTCCCACGGGCGCGCGTCTACAGCCCATCGGAATCATGAGATTGCAAATCGTACATTTCCAATATCTCTCCGACACTCGTTGACTGTTCGGGTCCTTTGTCAGTCCTCACCCTCCCAGTGTATCTTGGGAACCTTATGCCGATGCCGGCATCTTCCTTTATTATGCCGATTGCGGCTGTATGGATCGGACTTATGCTGATCTCGGCACCGACCACTTCAAGGACGATTGCAGGTTCGAACCATACATCAGGGATCATCTTAGCACTCACGTGTTGCGGTTTCGATTCTGATCTGTACCTGTCCAGCAATTCGGGCATCTTCTCGAGGAACGCATCATCGAAACCCGTGCCCAATTTGCATACGGTCTCATACGCACCGGATTCGGAATTAAAGGAAGCCATCAGCAGGGCTCCGTATTTTCCGGCACGTTTTCCCATACCGTAGAATGCACCGACCACCACGAGATCGAACGAATCGGTGAGGTCCGAGCAATAGTCTTTCTTGTATTTGATCCAGAGGAAACCTCTGGATCCCGCACGATACACTGATGTGTCAGATATCGATTTCGCCATTATTCCTTCGCATCTCGATGCGATGGCTTCGTCGAAGAACACCTCTCCTTCTTTCACCGACCTTATTATCCTCATCGTCGACATCTGGATATTTTCAGCAATATCGAAGGATTTCGAGAGCAGATCCCTTCTTTCGATGTAAGGTCTGAGCGTCATATCGTTTCCGTTCAGATACAGCAGATCGAACATGAAGATCCTGACGGATATTTCCTTTACGGCACTCTTCATATCGTGTTTTCGTCTTCTATGCGTGACTGTTTGGAACGGCTGCATGAATCCGGTATCAGGATCTATAGCAACGCATTCCCCTTCGATGATGGCATCCTTTCCGTTGAAATGTTCTCTCAGCGATTTCGCTATATCCGGAAAGTTCGCCGTGAGATTTTCAAGTCTTCTCGAGTACAATTTCACGGAATCTCCGCTTATGTGCGCCTGTATCCTGATCCCGTCGTACTTGTATTCCATTGCACATTCGCCGCCCATTCTCTCGATGACCTCGCCGATCGACGGGAGTCTTTCGGCGAGCATCACCTTTATGGGGTTGCCGACGGTGACACGTATTCCGAGGATACCGTCCATTCCGTCTTTTGCCAAGGTCTCGGCGACAAGACCCAGGTCGCAGGTTATATTGAACGCCCTTTCGATATCGGGTCTTGATTCCTTGCCGGCAAAGGTCTGTGCCAGAGCATCCAATATCGTCATAGATGCCGCACCGACCCTCATTCTGCCGGTTACGATCCTGCAGAGATACCTGGCCTCTATGGGTTCGGAGTTGTGCAGCATGTTCGCGAGATACTTCATCTTTCGGTCCTGTGAATCCCTTCCCTCGGCGGTCTCTATCGCAGTGAGATTCGCAATGACACGGTTCAGTGTAAGCGGTTCGGAATCGAGAGTGGTCTGTTTTTTTCCGGTGATGAGCGTTTCCGCGACGGTTCCCGGATCGCCTCCCCTGAGCCAAAGTTTCTCAACCTTTGAATATGGTGTTCCAGAAGTGAAAGATATGGCACGTAGGACGAGTTTGTCCGCCATTCCCAATTCTTGCTGATAAAAGTCAGGATGAAGTTTCCCTTGCGAAAGGTAGATGATGTTACGGAGATCCTTCGGCGGTATGTTCCTGAAGAAATCCGATAGAATGTCCGTCATTTCCAGGCGGCTGCCCGTTGATTCCAGTCTATCGAACATCACAGCAATGTCGGAGAACCTCATGTGCGGATTATACGTATAGTTTCATATAACCATTTTCGATTCGAAAGTACTTCATACACAAGCGAAGCATCGTAGTGAGTTCTGGTTTGACGATTTATATCACGGGAACAGTCTAAGATTGTCCAGGTAAATGTTATATATGGAAGATCAACGCCCATTCGTCGACTGAAGAAGACAAGGAATGAGTAAATTGCTAGGAATAGAAGATCCCTGGGTGTTCGGCGGATATGTGATTGCCATAGGTTCGACGTTTTTGTGCTGTGTGTACGGATGGAGACATCGCAATGAGGATGGTGAATGAATGGTCAACATGGTCACATTTGGTGTGATCACGTCCATCTTCCTCGCGGCAACATTCTATCTGGGATGGTGCGGCTACAAAGGTACCAGGGACAACAGCGAGTTCCTGTTGGGGCGCAATAAGACAAGTCCCGTGATCATCGCGTTATCCTATGGGGCCACATTCGTCAGTGCTTCGGCGATAGTGGGCTTCGGGGGGATGTCGGCAAAGTACGGGCTGTCGATGATATGGCTGACCGTCCTTTGCATCGTGGTCGGAACACTGATAGCGTTCATGGTGTTCGGCAAACGTATGAGAAGGATAGGCAAGGAGATGGGAGCATTCACTTTCTCCGACTTCCTGGGAAAGAGATTCAGATCGCCCGGGATCAGAACGGTATCGGCTTTGATAATCATCATCGGAATGCCGATATATTGCGCAGCCGTGTTGTTGGGAGGTGCGAATTTCGTTACCGCAACGACGGGGATCAACAAAGACATGGTCCTTCTGGGCCTTTCTCTGATAGTTGCGTTGTATGTCACGTACGGAGGTGTGATCGCTGTCATGTACAACGATGCGTTGCAGGCCACGATAATGTTCGTCGGCATGATCATCATAAGCGTATTCACCTTCTACGAGTTGGGTGGAGTGGTGGATGCGAATACGGCATTGGGCATGCTGTGGGATGCAAAGATAGCGTCCGGTGACGAGGTCATGCAGGCACTGGCAGCGAACGGAATGACAGGATGGGCTTCATTTCCCGAATTCGGTTCGAACGTCTGGATGACCGTGGTCACGACATTGTTACTGGGGGTGGGTATAGGCGCTCTTGCGCAGCCGCAGCTCGCTGTGAGGTTCATGTCCGCGAAGGATGAGAAGACCCTGAACAGGTCACTGGGCATCGGTGCCGTGTTCATTCTTGTGATCCTCGGTTCGGCTTTCACATTCGGTGCTCTGAGTAATGTTTACTTCGCAGATCAGCACGGCGGTCTGGCTGCGATAGAGTACATCCCCAACGTGGATATGATAATACCTACATTCGTCAACGAACTGTTCGTCAACGTCACGTTCGGAGACATATTCATATCGATATTCATGCTGGCGATCCTCTGTGCCTCGATCTCCACCATGTCCGCCTTGCTGCATACGATGGGGGTATCGGTCGGATACGATCTCTGGTCAAGGATCAGAAAAGAGAGTTTGACAGTCGGATCTGATATGGTCAGGTCCATGAGGTCCAACAGGATAAGCACACTTGTCATGATGATAGCGGTGGTCATAGTTGCGTATTGCATGCCGTCAAACATAATTGCGAAGGCGACAACGATATTCATGGGGCTAACGGCTGCGACGTTGCTTTCCGCGTATGCACACGGTCTTTTCAGTAAGAGGCCGAACACGACTGCCGCGAAGTGCAGCATCGTCGTAGGTGCTTTGACTTGGACGTTATGGGCATTCTTTGTGGAATACAGCACATCGAAACTCGGATTGTGCAGGATGATATTCGGTGTGGATTCATTGACATCCGGTATATTGGGATATGTTGATCCGCTGGTGGTAGCACTGCCGTTATCAGCGATAACGCTGATAGCGGTATGCTTGCTTAGACCGACAGAAGAAACGACCGGAGTTGGACTCACTCAAGAAGTTTAGAATTCTTTCAGAAATCCCCCAGATTCCTTTGGTTCAGCTCCGCAGAGGAATTCGGTCTTTTTTCCATTTCGGAATTGAGTCTGTCGAGACGAGATCTCATCTGTTCCTCTTTCCTGTTGTTGGAGTTCTCAAAGACCTCGTCTCTCGTCCCTTTTGCGATGAGAACGTAGACCTCGCCATCATTCTTCCTGCCTGTGCGTCCTCTCCTCTGGATCGTGCGTATTTCGGAAGGGACCGGTTCGTAGAATATGACCACATCCGTGCTTGATATGTCCAACCCTTCTTCTCCGACCGATGTCGAGACTATGACGTTGAATGTGCCGTCCTTGAAACGGTCAAGTAATTCTATCTGTTCTTTCTGTTTCAGACCGCCCTTCGACTGTCCGATCAATTTTCCTACACGGACGCCCTCGATCTTCGATAATTTCTCGACAAGGAGGTCACAGGTATCGCGATACTGGGAGAACACGATGACACGCGTGTCCTTTCCGGAATTCAATTCCTTGCTCACAATGCTCATCACACGGGATATCTTGGGATGTTCGACTTTGGTATAGGACAATATTCTGCCGATCTCCTTGTATTCCTTGGAGGCGATAATCTCCTTGGCGCCCTTTCCGCCCTTCTCCTTTCCCGCTTCTGCTTCTAGTTTCTGGAGGTAGGATCTGAGAGAACTCACACCCTGTGTTTCAGCGAGACCTATGGCGTGGAACACTTTCACACAAATGGACTGGATGCTAAGGCCTCGGAAGACGAAAGCCGATTTCTCGCCGTTGGCCAATCTCTTATGCAGGGTGTTTCCAATAACCAACAGATGCTTGGTGGATGCCGGCCAATTAGGATCCATCAGTCGCATCTGCACCAATTCGTTGACATACTTGTTCGCAAGGTCCCTCAGAAGGGTGATTATCCTGACGAGATCCTCCGGCATATTGACGATGACGTTGTTAGTGAAGATTTCGTGAATGTACGGAGAAACGTCCGGGTCCGTCTCCTCCCTCACCTCGATCCTTTTGAGCGATAGATTGTCGCAGATCTCCTCGATCTTTTTGGAATTGCTGCCGGGAGAAGCGGTCATTCCCAAGGACAGACCGGATCTGTAATTGTCTGATATGGTCACATACGAATAATTTCCGATGCCGCGATGTGCCTCATCGTAGATTATCAGTCCGATGTTGTTCAGGTCATAACGTCCTTTTTCGAGATCGTTCGCAATCGCCTGCGGTGTCGATACGATGATGTCGTAACTATCGAACATCTTCGCTCTTTTTGCGGGGATCATGTTTCCGTTCATCACACCCACCGATGTATCTCTCAGAAGGGACGAGAACGTCACGGAGTGCTGTTCCACCAGCGGTTTCGTGGGAGCGAGTATGAGGATCTTTTTACCTCTTTCCAGAATATTTACCGATACGAGCAATGCGATGACGGTTTTCCCGAGTCCCGTAGGAAGGACCAGCAACGTATTGTCCTCGAGACAACTCTTGGCCATGCTGACCTGGTACACTCGTTCCTCTATTCGATCCGGAACGATCCTCGGATGTGATATGAACTTGGTCATCGGGATGAACCAATGAAGAAAGGATAATAAAAGGGTTGAGGGGAGAGTACCTCGAAAATGATTATTGGCATCCTCCGCCACAGGAGGAACAGCCCTTCACGTTGGGGTCGCGGATGGTGAGCCCCTCGCCGAAGTTGGGATCGTTGATGTATTCGATCTCACACGGATCAAGCATATCCTTCGTCTCATCATCGTAGAAGAAGGCAAATCCTTCTCTCTGTAAGACATTGTCGCCTTCTGCAGCCTTCTCCTGGAAAGTCATTCCGAATTGAGGTCCGGAACACGCAGTGCCCGAAAAATAGATCTTGACACCGTATCCGACCTTCTTCTGCTTTTCGAGCAGATTATTGATGAAACTGTCAACGCCTTCTTTGATTTCCACCATAATATCACATTGGGAACACAGAAAACAATATTTAAACCAATCCGATGAATATCTCACGATACTGAAGTTATTCGTCGAAGATTTCTTTGTATTTTCTGAATGCGTATGACTGTGAACGGGTCATTGCCATGTACGAACCGATCATCATCGACTCCAGTATCTCATCCTTCGATGCTCCTGCGGTGATGGCATGTTTCATCTGGACATCGATGCAGTGTTCTCCGCCTATAGACGTCGCTGCTGACACCGCGCATAGATATGCCGTCTTCCTTTCAAGTTTTTGATCCTTTCCCTCCAGTACGGCTCTTCCGAGATTGGCTGCAGGAATGAAGAGGTCAGGTTTCTCGGACAATACCTGGTTCACAAGTGGAATGAATCCGTATTCCTTTTTGATGCTCTCCAGTATTCTATCGGTGATCTCAATGTCCGTCGGTTGTCTTTCGCACATATCGGAGCAGATATGCTGATAGGTTATCAAAATGATGATTATATTAACCGTAACTTCCAACGTATAAGTCGGGAGACATCGGTCGACAAATCTGATGACAAAAGATTTCGGTCAGAACGATAAAAGCAGTGCAGATACAACTTTGAAGGAGTCCTTCAGACTTGTGGGGAAACAATACGGGTACGATAACGTAGATGCAGAATTTGTGGCATTCAAGGAATTCAAGGTTAAATGGCAGAGGTCCTGCGGATGGGCGGATTTCCAAGTATCTGACTATCTGGTGGATGCTCCCCGGGAAGTGATCGAGGGTTTGGCGAGGACACTCATGTCCAA
>JBAYAO010000041.1:0-11941 GCA_041669745.1 Candidatus Methanomethylophilaceae archaeon
GAAATCCCCGCCGGGTTTCACGTCCGTGAACCCCCCGTCGAGTGCGTTCATAAGGCCTCTTATCTCATCGCATCCTGTGGCGCGTTCCATCGTTTTTTTCTCATATTCAAGCGAGGATAACACCGATCCATCATCTTTGAATTCATTCGGTATTGTTCCATCGGCGTTGTAATCTCGGTACATCCTTTCAGCTTCATCTGCCGTATCGTCAGAGTCTCTATGTTCGCGCAGTATGCTTTCTAACGGTACGGTTCCTTCATGAGGGAATCTCATACCCTGTATGGCGAAGGATTCCGCTTCGTCTTTCGTGAAAGGTATCCCGTAGATGTGGAAGCCTTTCGGTATGAGCGATGAACGCATGTCCACCAGCTCGTGTTCCAGGTCATCCATCTCTGTCGGTAGTCTCATCTTCTCTGCCTTCGTGATTATCGTATCATGGACATTCTCGCTCCTTCCCACGTCGACCTTGAGACTCTCGCGGTATTCGGATATCAGGGATTCCAATTCAGAAAGCTCGCCATAGAGGTCGCTGCGTATGTAAGGTGGTGACATGTAGCTTATCAGCGATCCGTGGATCCTCCTCTTGGCTATCATCGCTTCGGAAGGGTTACCCATGTAATATAGGTAGTAATGCGGTATTCCGCCTATGGCTATGTCGGGGAAGCAATCGCCGGACATGGCCACTTCTTTCCCAGGCAGGAATTCCACAGTGCCGTGTGTGCCTATGTGTACCACGGCATCGGCCTTGAATTCGTCACGGATCCATTCATAGAATGCCAGGTATTGATGGTGTGGCGGAGTGTATGGATCATGGTAGGCCTTGGAGATGTCCTCACCGGTGCCGACACCTCTGGGCGGCTGGATTCCGATGAATATGTTCCCGTGTATGACACCCGGTATTTTGTATCCGTGATTATCGGCTAGGACGTTCCCGGGTACGGGTCCCCATTTCTCTGTCATTGAATCGGGGTGCTTGTTGTATTTGGTATATCTTATCAATGCCTTCTTATTCGGCTGGATCCAATCACTTTTGTTGAAGAGTCCGTTCTCTGTGAACTCCGCTATCAGATTCTTTGATGGGACCTCATCTGTGATATAACCGTTCTTCTTGAATTCGGAAAGTATCACGGACATAGAACCGAAAGTGTCCAGGAACGATCCGCCGAACAGATTGCCCTCGCCGGGGGGATAGTTATAGCCTACGATGGCGATCTTCTTCTCGCCGTTCGAAATCTTCTTCAGACGGAGCATGCCTTCGATCTTCTGGCACAATCTGTCGAGACGGTCGTCAATAATGTTTATCTCTGAAAGGACGAGTCCATATTCCTCTATTGTCTCGATCTCTTCGTTCGCTCCGATGGGGAAGGTGCATATGCCCCCGTCAAGCTCTGCCATGAATACATAGAGCATGAATTCCATTACGTTCAGACCAGCGATGTTCTTTTTCCATTCATCCTCTGTGGTCTTCGATATGAAGAACGGTCTAAGGAATGGTACGTTCATCTCACGCAGGAGTTTCATCGCCTCTATGCTGCTTCCGCCCATCGGACCTGCTATGAAACGGAATGGGACCACATCGATAGCGAGGTCCGGAGCATCGCCGATAAGTTTCCTGAGATCAGAGAGATCGCCTGCCTTGTATTTGTTGAATGCAACCGGCAGTATGTTCGCGAATGTTGACATCTTCTCATACATACGTCCGACGGCTGGAAGTGTCTCATTAGGATAATTGTGGGAATTGAAGAACAATATGACATTGGGTTTGTTTTTATCCCTTGGGCATTCTTCAAAGTATTCTTCACGGGTGTAGAATATTTTACCCGTAAACGGGTTTTCCAGAAAGACGCCGTCGGAACCACTGCGTGGGAACGGGTCTGGTAACCATTCCATTCCATAATAGTTCTTCAGTATCAGATTGAATGCGGAAGAGATATCATCCGGCTTGCCGTCCTTCCAGTAGTCGGTGAACAATTCTATGTTCTTGCCATCCTTCGGATCGGCCTTGAATCTTTTCTCGTCGTATCCCCCCAGCCTGTGTGACACAGGGCCGAGACGACCGATGACGACCCTCTGTGCTTTGCACGAGACGAGCGAGTCTGTGATCGATGATACTATGTCACCGTCCGCACCCATAAGGTCAAGAACCTGAAAATCGGATGATGTTATGTCCTCTTTCATCCGTTTTATGTCAACTCTCTCGGAATCCATCCTTCCGCATAGGTAATAGATGTGGAAACCGATTGTACTGCGTTTGTCATCCTTGTACTTTCTTGCATACCTCACCGTCTCGCGTACGGCCGGTGTGGAAACAGATACCACAGTAATAATGACCATAATATGCACCTTAACGTTCATTGCGGCGTTTCTCTTCCAAGAAGCGCTCGTACTTCTTTTTCCTGGATTCCGAGTTGTTCCATTCCATGACACATGCACCGTAGATTATGACGAGCGTTGTCATCGATACGGAGAGTCCAGTTCCGATAATATACACGGTGTCCGTGGAGATGATATTTTCATTCCAGCAATAGATCGCGGTAATGAAACCCGCGATGAAAACGACAACAATCGCAACAACTATCGCGGTCAGCAGTTTCTCCTGGTCTTTTTCGGACATATGGTCTCCTTCGTCGATTGCAGCAGTTGGAGTATTAATCCAACAGATATAAAAGGAACGAATGACGGATGCACTTGCGGCGCGATAGGTCTCGATAATCAATGGAATTTAACAATCTTGAAATGGGTGTCAAAACCAGTTCATATCTCAGAAACGTTTTTAGTACGGCATTCTCGCACGATAGGACGGCGGTATCTGCTGATGGGTCTCATTTGATCTCTCCGGCACGATTGCCGTCGAACACGGCCCACATGTTCTTTTGAACGGCATTTCACGATATCGGATAAAGTCTGAACGGCGATAAGAGGTGTAGCGGATGTCAGAGCAGGTATCCTTTCTCGATCTCTCCGATCAATGCGATACTGCGGTCACCGTCGGGATTGACCTCATCATCAATGTTCTTCTCTATGAAATTCTCTCTTTCTATGGAGTCGGAGTACATGACCCTGCACGAGATCATGAGTCTCCCTTCCTTGAATGTGGGTGCACCGTCGATGTCCGTCTCGGTGAGCCCTGCCCTGGAGATCTTGTTGGGAACATCTCTTCCTGAGTTTCTTCCGAGATAACCCATCTCGTCCTTGTGTCCGTCGAAGAACGTCAAGGTGAACCTGCCGCTGGTGTCGATATATTCCTTGGTGAACCTGCTGGGTCTTATGAAGATGATGGCGACCCTGCGTCTCCAGAGACTGCCGAGGGCACCCCATGAAGCGGTCAGTGTATTCGTCTTTCTGTCCTTCTTCGCTGCAACGAGCATCCATTTATTCTGGATGTCATTGATGGAATCGACGTATTTTCCGAGTTCGTTCAGATCTATCTCTTGCATATGTTCTTCAGAGTACTGCAGTATTATAACACTATTTGGTGCAGATAGGAAAGTTTGGAGATGAATTCATCCGGTCTATCAGATGTCAAACAGCACAACGAATGCAATAAGTGGGCCCGCCCGGATTTGAACCGGAGTCAATAGCTCCCGAAGCTACAAGGATACCAAGCTACCCCACGGGCCCACAGTGCAGTGAAATCCCTTTTGTGATAAAAGGGTATTGGTTTTCTCAGGAGATCATTTTCCTCAGAACCGTCTGGAGTATTCCGCCGTTGCGGATATATTCCAGTTCTGCGGGAACGTCCACCCTGCATAACGTACGGAACGTCAGTTTCTTCCCGTCCCTGTACGCCGTCACCCCGATCTCGCACTTCGGCTCCATGCCGTTCAATTCTATGTCGAAGATCTCGGTCCCGTCGAGCCCCAAGGATTCCGCATTCTGTCCTTCCAGGACTGCAACGGGACGATGCCCATGCCTATCAGGTTGGATCTGTGGATCCTTTCGAACGATTCCGCTATGACGGCCTTCACACCGAGCAATAGAGGTCCCTTGGCGGCCCAGTCCCTCGAGCTTCCCGTTCCGTATTCCTTGCCCGCAAGAACGATCAGAGGTGTTCTGTCTTCTGCATATCTGCGGGATGTCTCGAATATCGTATCCAAGGTCTTATCGGGCATGTACACGGACCAGCTCCCCTCCTTTCCGGGAACGAGTTTGTTCCTCAGGCGGATGTTGGCAAAGGTCCCACGTACCATCACCTCGTGATTGGCCCGTCTCGAACCGTATGAATTGAAATCCTTCTGATCCACACCCAGAGAGATCAGATACCTTCCGGCATCCGATTTTGCATCGAATGAACCGGCGGGAGAGATATGATCGGTCGTTATGGAATCGCCGACACTGACGAGTACGGATGCTCTGTTTATATCCTCGATCGCAGGTTCTTCGTAGATATCGTCGAAGAAAGGAGGATTCCTGATGTATGTGCTCCCCTCATCCCATCTGAAGAGTGCACCCTTGGGTGTATCGATGGCCTTCCATCTGTCGGAACCTTCGAATATGCCGTCATACTGCGACTTGAACGTACCGGCCGTGACATACCTTCTCGTGAGGGAATCTATCTCGGAGTCGGAGGGCCAGATATCCTTCAGGAACACATCCTTGCCGTTCACGTTGCCCAATGGTTCCTTGTCCAGATCTATGTCCACACGTCCGGCGATGGCGAAAGCGACGACCAACGGCGGCGATGCAAGGTAGTTCGCTTTCACGTTCGCATGTATGCGTCCTTCGAAGTTCCTGTTGCTAGAAGCGACCGCCGCTACGATCAGATCGTTGTCCCGGACGATCTTCACGATCGCGGGTTCCAACGGTCCGCTGTTGCCGATGCACGTCATGCATCCGTATCCGGTGACATGGAATCCCAGTCTCTCGAGGTCTGGGAGCAATCCCGCATCCTTCAGGTACTGCGTCACAACCGTCGAGCCCGGCGAAAGCGATGTTTTTACATTCTTATTCGCCGTAAGGCCGATCTCCACCGCTTTCTTCGCCACGAGTCCGGCGGCGATCATCACCGACGGATTTGCCGTGTTCGTGCACGATGTTATCGAGGCGATGGCGAGCGAACCGTCCGCCATGCCGTCGCATTCCCTCTTATGTTCTACCCCGAATTCTCTCAGAGTCTCGGAGAATCTCTCCTTCATCTCGCCGAGGGCGATCCTGTCCTGAGGTCTTTTGTACCCGGCAAGCGACGGAACGACATCATCCAGATTCAGTTCCAGCATGTCCGTGTATTCGGCTTCGCCATCGTACCAGAGTGTCTGTTCCTTTGCATACCTCTCGACGGTGTCTATGTGCTTCTCGTCACGTGCGGTGAGTCTTAGGTAGTCGATGGTCTTCTCGTCGATCGGGAAGTATCCCATTGTGGCTCCGTATTCCGGACCCATATTCGCGATCGTCGCGCGATCCGCAAGTTCAAGGTTCTGATAGCCAGGGCCGCAGAATTCTACGAATTTTCCCACGACCCCCTTCTTTCTGAGCCTTTCCACGATGGTAAGTACGAGGTCCGTCGCCGTCACTCCGGCCCTGAGCTTTCCCGTAAGCCGGAATCCTATGACGTCCGGCAGTTTCATGTAGCAAGGCTGTCCGAGCATCACCGCTTCCGCCTCGATGCCGCCGACGCCCCATCCAACTACACCGAGCCCGTCGATCTGTGTGGTATGGGAATCCGTGCCGAAACATGAATCAGGATACGAGATCAATCTCCCGTTCTTCTTGACGGTATGCACCAAAGGGGAGAGGTATTCCAAATTGATCTGGTGGCAGATACCCTTCCCCGGAGGTACCGCACGGAAATTGTCGAAAGAGCTCTGCGCCCATTTGAACAGAGCATATCTTTCCATGTTCCTCTCATATTCGATCCTCTCATTGAATTCCTGTGCGTCGGAACACCCGGCGCGATCCACCTGGACGGAGTGGTCTATAACAAGGTCTACGGGGACAAGCGGGTTGATCATCGATGGATCCTTTCCGAGATTGTCCACCGCTGCCCTCATGGACGCAAGATCGACTATGGCTGCGCCGCCTGTGAGGTCCTGCAGGAGCACACGTGCCGGTATGAAAGGTATCTCGTCGTCGCTGTTTCCTCCCGGGTTCCATGACGAGACGGCTTTCACATCATCATCGGTGATGAGGGTCCCATCATTCTGCCTTAGCAGGGATTCGACCAGTACCTTGATGGAGTACGGCATCTTCTTCAGGTCTTTGATTATGCCCTGTTTCTCCAGTTCCCTAAGGCTGAAAACAGTCACGTCGCCCTCAGCGGTCTTGATGGTTTTGCTACAGTCTCCGATTGCCGGCATTGGAATCTCTCCCGTGAGTTATCGTGCTGTGATATTTCAATTTTGACCCTTTACCATGCGACGGGATGCAATGGAACGGACATCGTCCGGGTCATCCATATTTAGTCAGAGCGCATATTCGGACATATGGTCGGTATTATCCCTTCGGAGACGGAGATCGAACTCAAGAAATTACAATACAAGCTATTCAGCGAGAACATACCGGTCCTGATACTGGTCGAAGGGAACGGAAGATATCCAATGGGGCGGATCATCAACGAGATGATGGCGGCATTTGACCCGAGAGGCGTCGTCTACGGCCATTTCAGACCAGAAAAAGGCATCGATTCATACACGTATATGAGATACCTGTCCAGTACGCCGTCAAAAGGGAAGATATGCCTGTACGACCGGGGATGGTACAGTTCCCTCATAGAATTCGACAGTGACGACGAAGAGGTCTACGAGGATCGTTTGAGAGAGATACAGGGATTGGAAAGATACATCGTAGACAACGGCACGATACTGGTCAAAATGTATCTGGATATAAGGAAAGGTTCCTTTAAGCACGACGACGGATCCAATCCCGGGAAAACAGCCGGCGGATGCGGCGAATTAGACGACGATCTTGGGAAAGACTCCGATTACGATATGAGGGACAGACGGATCGCCTCGATGCTGGAAAGGAGCGATCTTCCGAGTTCTCCCTGGAACATAGTGAAAGTCGAGGACTTCGAGACGACCGTTACGACGGCGGTCCGCGGGATAATAGAGGAACTGTCGCGCAGACCGCGACACAAAGATACGGATGCAGGGACGGGCACCAGGGAGGAATATCCCAATCCCAGGGAGGATGCGGATCTGACATGCAGGATGGGTGACGACTATACGGACATGCTCATGGGATTGCAGAAGAGACTTGCGCTCTGTCAATGCGAACTTGCGAAAAGCGAACGTTCTCTGATAATAGTGTTCGAGGGATGGGACGCCGCCGGTAAGGGTGGTTCCATAAGAAGGGTGGCCAGGGCATTGAATCCCAGGGGGTACAGGGCGGTATCGGTCTCCGCACCTACGGATGAAGAATCGTCGCACAGCCATCTTTGGAGGTTCTGCGCAAAACTGCCTAAGAGAGGCCATATAACGATCTTCGACCGCAGCTGGTACGGCAGGATGATGGTGGAACCGATAGAAGGGTTCTGTACGGATGAGGAATACGGGCGCTCTTCGGAGGAGATCAACATCTTCGAAAAAGCCCTTATCTCGTCTGGTGCCATCATAGTCAAGTTCTGGATGGAGATAAGCGCCGAGGAACAGCTGAATCGTTTCAATGACAGGACGAACGATCCGATGAAGAGGTGGAAGATCACCGATGAGGATTGGCGCAACCGTTCGAAATGGGATATATACGAAAAGTATGTCGACATTATGATCCGTCAGACCAACACGCCGTATGCACCATGGCATGTCATAGAATCGGAAGATAAAAAGTTCGGCCGTATCAAGGTACTGCAGACGTTGGTCGACATATTGGATAAGGAAATCGAATGAACATCGTCATTTGACGAAATGGATATTCGTCATCTATTTATAGCCTTCTTTCATAGAGACGGGGCGTGATAAACGAATTCGAAGAAAAGATCGCAGGGGAGATCGCACTCTCCGCCGATCCGGGCAAGACCATGAGGAAATGGAGGGAGGAGTTCGGTCTTTCCCAGTATGAGCTGGCTGAGGCCATGGATATATCGCATTCGGTCATCAGCGATTACGAATCTGGCAGAAGGAAATCCCCGGGTGTCGGCGTCGTGAAGAAGATGGTGGACGCGTTCATAAATCTGGATATGAAGACAGGTTCGTCCACGATCGCCAAATACGTCTCGGAGACGAAGACCGACTGCATCATAGCTATGGAGGAATTTCCCAGCGGCATCCCGATAGCGCGTTTCATAGAGTTGATCGACGGCAAGAATCTGAATCCGGATCAGTTGCCGTCGAAGAAGGTGTACGGCTACACGATACTGGATTCGTTAAAGGCCATTATGTCGCTGAGGTCCGGCGACTACTCCAGAATATACGGATGGAGTACCGAAAGGGCACTGATATTCACGAACGTCCATTACGGACGTTCGCCTATGGTCGCTATCAGAGCGCATCCGCTCACTCCGGCACTGGTGGTCTATCAGCGTCCGGAAAACACCGATCCGTTGGCGATCAAGCTGTCGAGATTGGAGGGCGTTCCTCTGATAACTACAGAACTCGAGGTCGCAGAGATAATAAGGAAGTTCAACGAAGAGAAGGAGAGGAAATGATGGACGTTGGAATAGTCAGCTACGGGGCATATGTACCCAGATACAGGATAGTGCCTGAGGAGATAGGAAGGATATGGGGCGTCGACGGCAAGGCTATGGGGAAAGGTCTGTACATCAATCAGAAGTCGGTGCCCTCGCCGGATGAGGATGTCGTCACCATAGCCACGGAGGCGGCGAGGAATATGATGGACAGGGTGCCGTCCGTGGAGGCCGGGGACATCGGGGCCGTGTACATAGGTTCCGAGTCGCACCCGTATGCGGTGAAACCCACGTCGGCGATCGTTGCCGAGGCGATAAGGGCTACACCGGTGATGACCGCGGCCGACCTCGAGTTCGCATGCAAGGCCGGTACCGCTGCAATGCAGATATGTATGGGTCTTGTGGGTTCCGGTATGATAAGGTACGGGGTCGCGATCGGTGCCGATACATCGCAGGGCGCTCCCGGGGATGCCTTGGAATATTCCGCATCGGCAGGCGGGGCGTCGTATCTCATAGGTTCGGAGAATGTGATCGCGAAACTGAACAAGACGCTCAGTTTCACGACGGATACCCCAGACTTCTGGAGAAGGGAGGGGCAACTGTATCCGAGTCATGGAGGAAGGTTCACCGGCGAGCCCGCATATTTCAGGCATATAACCTCGGCAGCGAACATGATGCTGACCGCCATGGACACGAAACCCGAGGACTACACATATGCGGTGTTCCACCAGCCCAACGGTAAATTCCCGACGAGGGTCGCCGGGCAGCTGGGGTTCGAACCCAAGCAGATAGAGAGGGGCCTGCTCACACCCGAGATAGGGAACACCTACAGCGGGGCGGTTCCTCTGGGGTTGGCTTCCGTGCTGGATGTCTCCAAGCCTGGCGACAGGATACTTGTCGTGTCATACGGTTCAGGAGCGGGAAGCGATGCATTCGATATCACGGTCACGGACAGCATGAAGGATTACAGGAAGGAGAAAGCACCGACAGTGGAAGAGCTGTTGGCCGATCCGATATACCTCGACTATGGAACATATGCGAAGTACAAGGGTAAGATCGCGATGCAGGAGTGATCGTATGAGGGATGTAGCAATTATTGGAATAGGAGTCACCAAATTCGGAGAACTCTGGAACGACTCTTTCAGGAGCATAGGGATCGAGGCCGGACTGAGGGCGATTGCCGATTCTAAATTGGCCGGCAACGAGATAGACGGGATATTCATAGGCAACCTGTCGGCAGGGCGTTTCATCAATCAGCAGCATATAGACGCGCTCATAGCGGACTATTCGGGTATGGCGACGAACCACATCCCCGCGGTGAGGGTGGAAGCCGGCGGGGCTTCGGGAGGGGTCGCTTTCAGACAGGGCGTCATGGCGGTCGCTTCCGGGATGCACGACATCGTCCTGGTAGGCGGTGCGGAGAAGATGACGGATCTTGACGATCCGGCGATCAATTCGGTGGTCGACGCGACCGCGGATGCGGAATGGGAGGCATCGATGGGATTGACATTCGCATCTCTGTATGCGATGATCGCCCAAAGGATGATCCATGAAGGTACGGCGACGCGTGAGGAGATAGCGTCGTTTGCCGTGAACAGTCATGCCCACGGTGCGCTCAATCCGAATGCACAGTTCAGGAAGGCCATAACATTGGATACCGTCCTCAGGTCTGGGAAGGTCGCAGACCCCCTAGGCGTCTTCGATTGTGCGCCGATATCCGACGGTGCAGCGGCTGTCGTCCTATGTCCTCTGGAGGAGGCGAAGAAACATACGGACTCCTATGTCAAGGTGTCGGCCGTTGAACAGGGCAGCGATACATTGGCGCTGTTCCAAAGACCTGACATAACGTCGTTCGGTGCCACGGTCGCGGTAGCCAAGAGAGCATACGAGACCGCAGGGATAAGTCCAGTCGACGTCAATGTCGCCGAGGTGCACGACAACTACACCGTATCCGGAATACTCGCACTTCAGGATCTCGGGTTCTATAGGAAGGGAGAGGCCGGAAAAGCCGTCCTGGACGGAGAGGTGACGCTCGGAGGGGGAAAACTGGCCGTCAATACCTCTGGCGGGCTGAAGGCGAGGGGACACCCGATAGGAGCGACCGGCATAGCCCAGATAGTGGAGATCGCCGAACAGCTCAGAGGTTCCGCAGGCAAGAGACAGGTGGACAATCCGAAGTACGGATTGGCACAAAGTGTCGGAGGCACAGGTTCGGCCGTCACCGTCAGTATAATGGAGGCGATCTGATGGCCACAGTGGCGAAGGAATGGAGAGAGATACCCGGCAGGTACAATCTCGAGGGGTCCAAGTGCCCTTGCTGCAAAAAGATATACTTCCCCAAGCGCGGGCTCTGTCCCAAATGTCGCAGGGAAAGTATGGGCAAGATGGAGGATTACAACCTCTGCAGGGAAGGAGAGGTGTACACCTATTCCATAATCCACGAGGCACCAGAATGCAACGGCAAACTGAAGCCTTACGCAGTGGCACTGGTAAAGACGAAGGACGAGATACTGATCGCCACCCAGCTGGCGGACGTGAACCTAGATGAAGTGAGGATAGGCATGCCGGTCCGTGCCGTGTTGAGAAAGTTGGATTCAGACGGACCGAGCGGAGTCATCCATTACGGATTCAAATTCGTTCCGATAAGGTGATCCCGCTTTATCATTCAAACCTCTTAAAGTCATCATTTTGCGAGATCCAGCATAGCCACCATCTCCAATGCGAGGTCTTCGCAGGGGATGTTCAGGGCGTTATCCAATCCCATCATCCTAGACTTTTCGGGATTGCCCGCTATGATCTCGTCGCATCTCTCCACGGATATGTCACCAAGCCTGAGGTCCTCGGGGGCATCGATGATGACGGCAACGTAAGACTCCTGATCCTTCTTCGGTTTCATCTTCGTCAGGGCCTTCGAGATCTGTCTTTCTCCGGCGGTGTACATTATGATCTCGGTCAGCAGGGTCTTGGATCGATTGTTTCCGGACCTGAATGCTCTTTCGGCATGTTCTACGGCTGAAAATATCTGTTCTTCACAGTAAACATATGACGGATCCATCAGAATGACGTCGCTTCCCATGGAATTGAAATGTCCTACGATCTCCTTCACAGGGCATTTTCCTCTGATTCCCACGATCCTCAGGTTCGAGACCATACTTCCCGTATACGGAACCCTGTTCTTAATATTGGCGAATATCCTGATCTGTATCCTTATCGATGAGTGTGAAAGTCTCTCTGTATGCGTTATCCGCACCATCGGACACCACGATCTCATAGATCGTGCCGCAGTCGTCTGCAAGATATCTGCAGTCGATGTCACCGACCGATTTGGTGTAATAGCATACGTCTATGCATTCGCCGTCGAACTCCGTTGTGGTGTTTTCGCCC